>JAHJHP010000010.1 GCA_018823705.1 Candidatus Omnitrophota bacterium
CCCGTACCCTTGCACGTAATACTAGTCGATCGTGATAAGCCCCACCCCGTACCGCCTCTTACACGAAAAAAGGCTCGAGAGCGCCACCCGGAAAGTCAGCAGGATATTTTACATTATTCCTACGCTCCCGTTGAAAGATATCTCTCCCCCGTATCGGGTAATATGGCCACCACCCGCTTGCCTCTGCCAAGCTCTTTTGCCACTTTAAGCGCCGCCCATACCGCCGCGCCGCTTGAAATGCCCGCAAAGATGCCCTCATCCTTTGCCAGAGCGTTCGATGTCCTGGCAGCGTCATCGTCGTCCACCTGCACTATCTCATCTATTATCTGACGGTTTAATACTTCCGGTAAAAATCCCGCTCCTATTCCCTGTATCTTATGCGGTCCCGGCTGCCCGCCCGACAGCACGGGGCTCTTTTTTGGTTCGACCGCGACTATCCTTATCTTCGGATTGTGTTTCTTCAGAATCTCCCCTACGCCCGTTATAGTGCCGCCCGTACCCACTCCGGCGACGAAAGCATCTATCTTGCCATCGACAGCTTCCAGGATCTCTTTGGCCGTTGTCTTCCTGTGCGCATCCGGATTGGCCGGATTTCTGAACTGCTGCGGCATGAAACTATCCGGTGATTTCTTCGAAAGCTCTTCGGCCTTCTCTATCGCGCCCTTCATCCCCTTCGCGCCGTCCGTAAGTACTATCTC
The DNA here is from genome assembly GCA_018823705.1 of Candidatus Omnitrophota bacterium. Lineage (GTDB taxonomy): Bacteria > Omnitrophota > Gorgyraeia > 2-01-FULL-45-10 > 2-01-FULL-45-10 > CAIMPC01. The sequence goes on from JAHJHP010000010.1 coordinate 699, forward strand.
CGCGCCGTATGCCCTTAATATCTGCCTGCGCTCCATGCTCATCGTCTCAGGCATGGTCAGCACACATTTGTAACCCCTCGCCGCGGATATCATCGCCAGGCCTATACCGGTATTACCGCTCGTCGGCTCGATTATTGTCGAGCCTTTCTTCAATAAGCCCTTCTCTTCCGCAGCCTCTATCATAGACAGGCATATTCTATCTTTTACGCTGCCACCCGGATTGAATTGCTCGAGCTTTACCAGGATCTCCGCCATCTCCGGGGTGGCGAGGCGCCCCAGCCGGACCATCGGAGTATGGCCTATTAATTCTGATACGTCTTTGGCAATCTTGTTTATCATAGCCTTACCTCTCATATTGAATATTCGTATACTGACCTTGCCCTGAGGCTTCTTTCCTTATATCTATGCACAAGCTCTTCAAATGTTACAGTGTCCACAACGATCGAAACAGCGTCACTTACTTCTCGCCAGACATCGCGGAATATGCAGCTCTTAATATCCTTGCATCTGGTATAGGCGCCTTTCTCCACGCAGGCTATCGACTCTATCGGGCCTTCCACGAACCTTATTACATCACCGATAGTTATCTCTTTGGGATCTTTCGCCAGAAGAAAACCGCCCTTGACGCCGCGCCTCGATTTAACAAAACTTCCGCGCCTTAGCGCCAGGAGTATCTGCTCGAGAAACTTCGTTGGCATATCGCCCAGTTTCGCTATTTCAGCAATCGAAAGGACGCCTCCATCCGGCCCGTCATAACATAGAGCAAGCTGAAGGAGGGCCTTTAACGCATAATCACCTTTGTATGTTATCTTCAATGAAATATCATCTCCTTCTAAACACGATAAATATGATTGACTTAGTAGTGATTATATCACTAACTAGAATTTTGTCAATAATTATTTTTAGTAACAGCTCAGTTCTAGAAGAGCCCTGTCATTGCGAGAAGGATGCTGTAAAACTGGTTTCCGACGAAGCAATCTCGTTTTTGGGATTGCGGAGCCTGTTCCGAGCGAAGCGAAGGAATCTCACTTTTGAGATTGCTTCGCTCCCTTCGGTCGCTCGCAATGACGATGCTGACCACAGCTTCCTCGCAATGACGGCTCTTCCGTAGAGTTACTTCTGAGACTGAGCTGTTACATTATTTTATATTTTGCTTTTGGTTCCCTCTTGCTGTAATATGGTAGCAACGGATATGAATAATAGAGCGATAGTGTTATTGTCGGGCGGGCTGGATAGCATTCTGGCGACGAAGCTCATGATGGAGCTGGGCATCGAAGTCACCTGCGTCAGCTACTTTGTCGAGTTCGCTATGTGCGGTGACGGGCCGGCAGGGGCAGTGAAAGCGGCCGGGATGCTTGGCGTACCCCTGAAGGTATTTGATATAACGGCCGAGTATCTTGAGATGTTCAAGAACCCGAAACATGGTTATGGCGCGAACATAAATCCGTGCATCGACTGTAAGATATTTATGCTGAAGAAAGCGAAGGAGTATATGCCGGTGGCCGGCGCGTCATTTCTGGTGACGGGTGAAGTTCTCGGAGAGCGGCCGATGTCCCAGAGAAAAGACGCCCTGAATATAATAGAGAAGAACGCCGGTGTCAGGGGGATTCTCCTTAGGCCGCTCAGCGCCAGGCTTCTTCCGCCCACCGAGCCCGAGTTGTCGGGCGTTGTCGACAGAGATAAGCTGCTCGATATCAGCGGCCGGTCGAGAAAAGGGCAGTTCGCGCTGGCGGCAAAGTACGGGATCACAAAGTATCCGAATCCGTCGGGCGGCTGTCTTCTCACAGATCCCGGGTTCACAAAGCGCGTCAGGGATCTCAGCGCGCACGAAGGACTTACGGTGGAGGGATTGAGGCTCCTGAAGACCGGGCGGCATTTCCGTATCGGCGAGGCCTCTAAGCTTGTCATAGGCCGAGATGATGATGAGAATAACAAACTGGAGGCCCTGGCGCTAAAAGGTGACGTTTGCTTCGTCATGAAAGACCATCAGGGGCCATTTTCGATCCTGCGCGGAGTCCACAACGATGATATGCTTACTCGCTCTGCCGAAATGGCCGCCAGGCATACAAAATACCGCGGCGAAGAATCTCTAAACGTCCTATGCTGGCCTCAGGGATCGAAAGATACGCGAGTTTTGACAGTGAAGGCGGCTTCCGCCGAAGAGGCCGAAAGGATCAGAATATGAATAAATTACCCGCGCTTGGCAAGATACACCCGGAATTTTTCAATAAAGTAATATATCCGAGGCTCGGGCAGCCCGACAAGTCTGTGCTGGTAAAGCCGCAGCACGGCGTCGACTTCGGAGTGATAGATCTGGGCGGCAAAGTGCTCGTCCTTTCTACGGACCCGTTTTTCATAGCAAAAGAGCTGGGCATTGAGAAAGCCGCCTGGTTTGCGGTCCATATTCTCGCCTCGGACGTCGCGGTCAGCGGAATAGCGCCGCGTTATATGTCGGTCGACCTCAACCTGCCTCCCGAGATGACAGCCAAGGAACTTACCCGGATGTGGGCGGCGGTAGATAGAGAGTGCAAGAACCTCGATATAAATGTCGTTACCGGGCATACGGCGCGATATGCGGGATGCAGCTACCCGATGGTCGGCGGCGCCACCATAATGGGTATAGGCAGCAAGAAGGACCTGATCATACCTAAAGTAAACGTCGGCGACGCCATCATCATATCGAAAGGCCCGGCGATAGAGGCCACAGGGCTCATGGCCGCATATTTTCCAAAGCCACTCGAAGCCAGATACGGCAAAGCGTTTGTGAAGAAGGCCCAGGACGTATATTATCAGATGTCGACGATAAAGGACGCTATGATAGCCGCCGCAGCCGGCGGTGTTACCGCGATGCATGACGCGACAGAGTGCGGCATATATGGAGGGCTCTTCGAAATGGCAAGCCACTCAGGCGTCGGAATGGACATAAACAGAGATGCCATCATCCTGCAGGACGTTGTGAAGAAGACCTGCGAATGTTTTAATATAGATCCGTATGCCGCGATAAGCGAAGGGACCCTTCTTGCTACGGCTAAAAAGAGTAAGGCCAAATATGTCATCGCCGCGCTCGAAGAAGAGGGTATACCGTGCAGTATAGCCGGTGAGGCTGTTCCGAAACATAAAGGCATGCATGTATATGCCGCAGGGCTAAAGCGCAGGCTCGTCCATCCCGAAGTAGATCCGTTCTGGATCAGGTTCGAAGAATACAGTAAAAAATAGAAACGGTTTAGCCATAATTAGTAGCGCACCCTTAAGGGTGCGCTACTAATGTGGATAACTTCGGAGGACAGGTAAACTAAGTCTTTAGTTGATCCAGCCAGGCTTTGATCTTGGCCTCGTAGCCCATGGAGGTCGGGATATAGTAGCGCTTATCTGAAGGCTTATACTCCTGCTTCACGTAGTGGTCCTTGAAGTCGTGGGCGTACTTATACCCCTTGCCATGGCCGAACTCATCTCCGTCGAGAGAAGCGTCCTTCAGGTGGTCAGGCACCTCAAGCACCTTGCCCTCTTCGACATCCTTGAGCGCCGCTTCTATTCCCATATATGCCGCGTTAGACTTCGGCGCGCACGCAACGTATACCGCGGCCTGCGCCAGCGGTATCCTCGCCTCGGGCATTCCCACAAACTCAGAGACCTGCAGGGCCGAGTTCGCCAATATGAGCGCCTGAGGGTCCGCGTTGCCGACGTCCTCTGCCGCGCATATCACGATCCGCCGCGCTATGAACCTGGGGTCCTCGCCCGCGTATATCATCTTTGCCAGCCAGTAGAGCGCCGCGTCGGGGTCGGAACCACGCATCGACTTAATGAACGCGGAGATGGTGTCATAATGCCCGTCCTCGTCCTTGTCATAGACGACGGCCTTCTTCTGTATCGACTCCTCGGCCACCTTAAGCGTAAAATGCACCGTCTTCTCTTTTCCCGAGGGAGTGGATAACGCTCCGACCTCGAGCGCACCAAGCGCGCGCCTTGCGTCACCTTCGGAGGTCCTGGCCAGATGCAAAAGCGCGTCCTCATCGATCTTGACCGGTATCTTGCCGAGGCCGTCTTCCTTATCCTTAAGCGCGCGTTTTAATATGTTAATAACGTCTGTGTCGGTCAATTTTTTGAATTCAAATATCTGGGAACGGGAAAGGAGCGCGGAATTGACATAGAAGAAAGGATTATGCGTCGTAGTTCCTATCAGGACGGGATTGCCCGCTTCGACGTCCGGCATCAGGACATCCTGCTGGGCCTTATTAAAACGGTGGATCTCGTCGATCAAAAGGATGGTGCGGCCCTGTCCGAGGGCCGAGCGCTTCTTTGCGCCGTCTATTATCCGGCGCATATCCGCGACGTTATTGGAAGCGGCGTTGATGCGTTCAAAATGAGATTTGGTCTCTGCGCTTATTATGAGCGCGAGCGTCGTCTTACCGCAACCGGGCGGGCCGTAGAGCATAAGCGATGATATCTTGTCCGTCTCTATCAGGCGGCGGAGCAGCTTACCTTTGCCCAGGATCGCTTCCTGGCCGACAAAATCATCGAGCGTCTTAGGCCTCAGCCGCGCGGCCAGCGGCGCGGCGCCCTTCTCCCTGGTATCCGTCTCTCCGAATAGGTCCATAATATTATCCTAATCTCATCCCCGGCGAAAATATCCTCGCTCGTGCATTATGTTTTTACGGGGCCCTGCCTGCCTGTCTTCTGATAAGCGGGCAGGCAGGCGGGCACGGATTTTTGGCCCTGGTATTTCTGTACGCCAAAAAGAGCGAGCGAACTTTCCGAGCAAAATTTCCACGCCGGGGAAATTTTGCGTCCCCGCGAGGCACCCTCCCCGCAAGGGACTCTGCGTAGTATGGCCGAAAAATGGATAAATAAAAATCCCCACAGTCGGCGTTGAGATATGAATGATCTTGATCCTGTGTATAACAGGTGGGTGCCCTCGCGCATACGCCATGGGCGTACACTCAGTTAGGCTCCCTAGTTTATTTCTAAAGGTTCAAGATTATTCGATCGAATCGCGCTCGACCGCAGGGATTCCTTATTACATTAGAAGTATATCACAAAATCCGCTAAAAGCAACTCGC
>JAHJHP010000011.1 GCA_018823705.1 Candidatus Omnitrophota bacterium
CGCTCAGAGGATTATATAACCGGACGATACGGATAGGGCCCGGATTTTGACGGAGCAAAATCCGGATAAGCAAACAGCTTGGAAAAATCCAAAATTTTCTCCGTAAAATTTTGGTAGGAGGAACACATGGAAAGGCACTTTGATCAAGAGTTGATAGAGCTGAAGAAGGGATTGCTGAAGATGGGCGCTTTTGCGGAGGAGGCTATCTATAAGTCTGTCGAAGCGCTGAAGAACAAGGACAAGGAACTCGCCGTAAGCGTTATAGATAACGATAAAAATGTTAATGAGCTGGAATTGGCGATAGATGAGAAATGCGTAGATCTGATAGCCCGTTATCAGCCGATGGCCAAAGACCTGCGCTTCATAACCACCGGCATGAAGATAAACAACGAGCTGGAGAGAATAGCCGATATAGCCGTGGATATCGCTCAGCGCACTTTAGAGATCGTGGATAAACCGCTCTTAAAGCCTCTGATCGACATACCTAAGCTTGCGGCGATAGCTCAGGATATGGTGAAGACGGCGATAGATTCATTCGTGAAGAGCGATATCGAATTGGCCCGAAAAGTCCTGAACTCCGACCCCGAAGCCAATCAGTTTCGTAACCAGATACAGAAAGAGCTCATAGAGGACTATATGGCTAAGGATAGCTCCACGGCGCCCAGAGCCGTGCAGCTTCTGCTGATAGCGCGTTTCCTGGAAAGGATATGCGACCACACGACCAATATCGCCGAAGATGTGATATATCTTGTCCAGGCGGAAGTGGTGAGGCATCATCCCGAGAAATTCACTGATGGTAAATAGGCCGGCGCTTGCCAGGGTGTCGAGGTTCTTTAAATGGGCCTATCTTAAGCTATTCAGGATAAACGATACGCCGCAGAGAATAGCCCTGGGCCTGGGCCTGGGGGTATTTACCGGAGTCTTGCCGGGTACAGGCCCTATCGCGGCGCTGGCTCTCGCGTTCATATTAAGGGTAAATCGCGCGAGCGCTTTACTGGGAAGCATCATCACCAATACCTGGCTCGGCATACCGGTCTTCATGTTATCTTTACGGGTCGGAGCGTCTGTTGCCGGGGTAAGTTATCAGGACCTGAATAGAGACTGGCAGATTTTTATAAAAGGGTTTCAATGGGACGCCCTCTTGAGTATGGGGTTATACAAGATCTTAATTCCCGTCCTTGCGGGATATGCGCTGATCTCTCTCGCGATAGGAGCGATCACTTATATTGTGGCGCTCGTCATAGTGGGGCATGCCAGAAGTAAAAGGCGATAGCGGGGAGTTATTATTTGACGGTGTGTTTAAGTAAGAAGAATCCGCCCACCAATAGCAGGACGAACAGGATGGAAAGTATATCAAAGTATTTTTCGATGACGGCTTCGATCTTCCTGCCAAAGAGGCGGAGAGATCCGGCCACCAGGAAGAATCTGCCCGCCCTCCCGATAATGGACGCCGTGATAAGCACCGGAAGCGATATTCCAAAAAGCCCGGCGGTTATCGTGATGGCTTTATAGGGGATCGGAGTAAAGGCGGCCGCGAAGATCACAAAAAAGGCATTTTCGGCGTATTTGCGTCCCAGCATTTCTACGGTAGCCTGCATATTATAAGCGTTGACGATGGGCTTGCCCAGCACTTCGTAAAAACTCCACCCGATAAGATATCCCAGGAGAGCTCCGGATACCGAACCCAGCACGCAGATGCCCGCGTAACGTATCCATTTCTTCCTGTTTGCCATGGTCATAGCTATCAGTAGGACGTCCGGGGGAACGGGGAAGAAGGAGCTTTCAGCAAAGGCGATACCGAAGAGAGCGTACGGGGCTTGTTTCGTCTTTGACCAGTGTATGGTCCAGCCATAGAGCCGCTTCATCCAGCGTATAGGAGTTTTTAGGACGTAGAGTATCTTTTTCATCATAGAGTCATCTTTTTTTTTGCGACAGGCACAGATTATATAGCGCGAACCTGCCGATGTAAAGAAGAAAGAATGACCCATTTCTCATTTCTAACCAGGTTAGAAATGGGTCGTTTTAACCTGGTTAGAAATGCCAGATTAGGCCTACTGATAGAAAAACAGAGCAGGTTTAAACCTGCTCTGTTTTTCTTTGCCGCTATATAACAGCAATTACAGCTTTGTTACATTCGTGGCCTGTTCGCCCTTCGGGCCCTGTGTGATCTCGAACTCCACATCCTGGCCTTCGGCTAAAGTTTTAAAGCCATCACCCTGAATTGCGCTGTGATGTACGAATACATCCTTGCCATTCTCGGGAGTGATAAAGCCGTAACCTTTTGCGTCATTGAACCACTTTACTTTTCCTTTTACCATTGCTAACTACCTCCTTCCGTTCAAATTGAGGCAAATGTCAGGTATATGAAAAAAGCCGCGAGGTTAATAGTGTCATCCTCACGGCGCAAGATACCTGAATAACCATTTACCACGCTGTGAATAATACCATTATTGTGTAGCATTGTCAAGTTTTTTTTTATATAATATTGCTCATCTCCGCGCCCGTAGCTCAACTGGATAGAGTGAGTGGCTTCGAACCACTAGGTCGCAGGTTCGACTCCTGCCGGGCGCGCCAATTAGTTATTAGATTCTAGTTCTTAGTTCCTATGTAAAAAAATACAAAGCACTCATCTGAGAACTAGGAACTGACGATGCGGGCGTGGCGGAACTGGCAGACGCGCTAGCCTTAGGAGCTAGTGGGGAAACCCTTGGGGGTTCAAATCCCTCCGCCCGCACCAGTATAAGGGGACGTGTCACTTTGGGACACTCCACTTTAAACAGTACTGGTAGCTATAGATAATTTACAAAAAGTGGAGTGTCCCAAAGTGACACGTCCCCTATATAGGGAGCGGAATAGACATCATACCCCCCTATAGCCTGATCGACAAGCTTTTTGTCGAGTAACGCGTCAAGGTCAACCGGAGGTAGCATAAGGGC
>JAHJHP010000012.1 GCA_018823705.1 Candidatus Omnitrophota bacterium
ATTTTCGCGAAAAAAGCGGCTTGACAATAATTTGCGCGGATGATAGCATAACTCGTTGGAAGGTAAAATGTTATGATAGATAAGAAGACGGAAGTCGACATAAAGGCGCTCAAGAGTTTTCTGGAATTCTGGACTAAGTTTCGTTCAATATATGACGAAACTGTGGCCAAGGACATAATATCTGATGAGGATGAGGCTAAGTTCCTCGAGGTGAGAGACCTGATAAAGTCGAAATACGGAGTCTTGACAAGCGGCCTTGACTTCAAATATGCCCAGCGCTCACGGCTGACGGACCCTGTAGACGGAGTCCTCGCGATAAACGGCGTCAGGCTCATGTCCGAAAGAAGCCTTAAAAAACTTAATGACGATTGGCGGGATTCTTACGTCTTTCTGAACAGCATCACGGAGCGCCTTAAGAATAAGAGGAAGCGGCTCGAAGATTTTAACCCCATCGCCGTATTTTTTAAAAGGTTACTCGAACGTAAGAGGGAGATTTGAGATGACAAAGAAAGAGATAGTGATGAAGATATCGGAAGAGACGAACATCAAACAGATCGACGTGAAGGCGGTCGTGCAGAAGACGCTTGATCATATCATAACCGCTCTGTCGGCCGGCGAGACCGTGGAACTCAGGAATTTCGGTATCTTCAAGGTAAAATCGAGAAGGTCAAGAATAGGGAGAAACCCAAAGACCGGCCAGGCGGTACCGATACCGGAAAGAAAGGTCGTCTCGTTCAAGGTCGGAATGGTCATGAAGAAGAAAGTCAAATAGTTGACAGTTGATAGTCAGTAGTCGGGAGGGGAAATTGGAGTATAAGTCTGTGAGAGGGATGGATGACCTGCTTCCCCAGGATGCGTGGATCTGGCACGACCTGGAAGCTAAGGCCCGGCGTGAATTTGAGTCTTCAGGATATTCGGAGATACGTACGCCAATACTGGAAGATACGTCTGTTTTTGTGCGCGGTATCGGCGAGACGACCGATATAGTCACGAAAGAGATGTTCACTTTTCAGGACAGGAAAGAGCGTTCTCTTACGATGCGCCCGGAAGGTACCGCGCCGATAGTCAGGGCTTATATCGAGCATGCTCTCCTTGCGCGTTCGCCGATCAGCAGGCTTTACTACATAGGCCCGATGTTCAGGGCCGAACGTCCGCAAAAAGGGCGTTTGAGGCAATTCTTTCAGATTGGCGCGGAAGTCATAGGATCAAATTCTCCTTTTGCCGACATAGAGATAATAGCGCAGGTCGATGGCCTGATGAAATCATTTGCTCTCAAGGATTATAAGATAAAATTGAATACGCTAGGCTGTAAGGCCGATAAAGCTAAATTCGCTAAAGCCCTTAAAGATTATCTGGCGGATAAGAGTTCGCGGCTCTGCGACGATTGCAGGGCCAGGATGGAGAAGAATGTCCTCAGGGTGCTCGACTGCAAGAACGAAAGCTGTAAAGATGTCGTCAGGGAATCCCCGAACGTGATTGAGAGCCTGTGCGGCGGATGTGTCGAGCATTTTGAAAAAGTTAAAAGCAATATTGAGTCTCTCGGAATACGATTCGAGGAAGCAAAGAATCTGGTGAGGGGACTCGATTATTACACCGGGACCGTATTCGAGGTGACGCATACGGCTCTGGGCGGCCAGGACGCGATCGGCGCCGGCGGAAGATATGATAATCTGGTGAAAGATATGGGCGGAGCCGATGTCGGAGCGGTGGGTTACGCCCTCGGCATCGAGAGGATGATTATTGCGCTCATAGCCGAAGGCGCCCATCCGAAAGACGGCGATATAATATATATCGCTACGCTTGGAGACGCGGCAAAGCTTGAAGGAATAAAGATAGCGAGGAGTATCAGGCACGGAATAGAGTCGGATGGCCTGGTAGTGCTTACGGATGCGGGGGATACATCTTTAAAATCTCAACTGCGCAGTGCGGATAAGAGTAAAGCGAGGATCGTTATATTGCTTGGGGAGGATGAATTGAAACAAGGCAAGGTTGCTATCAAGGATATGAGCGGTAAGAATCCTCAGGTAATGGTTTCATTTGGCGATGTTGTAGAGGAAGTGAGGAAGGCCCTATGTTAAGGACACACACCTGCGGTGAGCTCAACGATAAATCCATAGGAAAGACTGCTACGCTCTGCGGTTGGGTCGGCGCGAGACGCGACCATGGCAATCTCATCTTTATAGATATCCGCGACGGATACGGCCTCACACAGGTTGTCTTCAATCCGAAGTTCAGCGAGGATCTTCATAAAAAGTCCGAAGAGCTGAGGTCGGAGTTTGTCATAAGGGTAAGCGGTAAGGTCGAGAGAAGGCCCTCCGGTACCCAGAACCCGAAACTCCCTACGGGCCAGATCGAAGTCGCCGCCGAATCGCTCGAGATACTCAATAAGGCCCTCACGACGCCGTTTGAGATAGCCGATGACGCCGCGGTCACGGAAGAGAGCCGTTTAAAATACAGGTATCTGGATCTCAGGCGGGGATCGATGCAGGCCAATCTCAGGCTCAGGCACAAGGTATGTAAGTCCGCGCGTGACTATTTTGATGAGAGAAATTTTGTCGAGGTCGAGACCCCGATCCTCACTAAATCCACACCCGAAGGCGCAAGAGATTATCTGGTGCCTTCAAGAGTCAATCCGGGCATGTTCTACGCTCTGCCGCAATCGCCGCAGCTCTTTAAGCAGATACTGATGGTCTCATCGTTTGACCGTTATTTTCAGATAGCGAAATGTTTCCGTGACGAGGACCTGAGGGCCGACAGGCAGCCTGAATTCACCCAGTTTGATATCGAGATGTCCTTTGTAACGGAGGATGATATCTATGATATCTCGGAAGGGCTCATGAAGAAGCTCTTCAAAGACGCGATAGGCTATGACCTGAAGACTCCGTTTCCGAGAATGAAATACGCGGATTCGATTGCCAAATACGGATGCGATAAACCCGATATAAGGTTTGCGCTCGAGCTCGTCGAGATCACGGATATAGTCAAGGCTTGCCAGTTCAAGATATTCCGGGACGTCGTCAATAAGAACGGCAAGATCATCGCGATAAACGCCAAGGGGTGCGGTTCGTATTCGCGCTCTCAGGTAGATGCATTGATAGAATTCGTAAAAGAGTACGGCGCGAAGGGCCTGGCCAACTTCAAGTGCGACGGCGTCAGGCTGGTATCGCAGATCGATAAATTCTTCTCGGAGGAAGAGCTGGACTCGATAAAGAAAGCGCTCAATGCCTGCGATGGAGATATGATATTCATAGTAGCGGACAAGAAGAGGACAGCATACGACGCCATGTCGAATCTGCGCAAACATCTTGGTAAGAAACTCGCGCTTATCGATGAGAAGGTATTTCAATTTCTCTGGATCACCGACTTCCCGCTCCTCCAATACAGTGATGAAGATAAGAGATGGGTCTCCGAGCACCACCCTTTCACGTCCGTCCATCCCGACGACCTCGGGATACTGGAAAAAGGGGAAGAGCTGGACAAAGTGAGAGCGCGCTCTTATGACCTCGTGATAAACGGCGCCGAAATAGGTTCCGGCAGCATCAGGATCCATGACGGCAAGATGCAGGAGCTGATATTTAAGATCATAGGTATCGATGAGGGCGAGGCGAAGCTCAGGTTCGGTTTCCTTCTCGACGCGTTTAAATATGGCGCCCCTCCGCATGGCGGCGTGGCCTTCGGACTGGATCGCCTTATGACGCTTTTCGTCGGTTGCGACTCCATACGCGATGTCATAGCCTTTCCGAAAACACAGAAAGCCTTCTGTCCTATGACGAGCGCGCCTTCCGCTGTGGATGAGAAACAGCTGAACGAGCTCAGTATAAAGATAAAGACGTGATAAGAGCGGCAAATCTCCATAGGTCATATCGCCTCAATGAGGGAATGGTTCGAAGTCTGACGGCGGATATATTTAGGATGATCCGCAAGGAGCCTTTTGCGGATCTGGAATTGATCTTCCTGGATGATAAGGCCATGAAGATATTTAACAAGAGGTATGCTTTCAGGGACGGTTCCACGGACGTATTGAGCTTCAGGATCGAACGGAGAGAGTTCGGTCAAAAGAGGTTTCTGGGCGAAATAATAATATCCCTCGATATGGCCCTTAGGAATTCAAAGGTATATGGCACGGATTTCACCGAAGAGGTTGTGCTCTACGTGATACACGGCATACTGCACTTATTCGGCTACGACGACGGGAATCCGCGCGACAGCCGTGAGATGGTCAGGAAACAGAACCGGATACTGGATAAATTATGCGCCTGCAGGGATTTGTCGGAAGTTTTAATGCCGCTGTAGAAGGCTTCATATACGTACTGAAGACAGAGCGTAATATGAGGGCCCATTTTCTTGTCGCCCTATTCTTTCTCCTCCTGGGAATATACCTGAACTTCCCGGCCGTAGAGATAATGATCCTGGCCATAACGATAACTCTGGTACTGATGGTGGAGATGATCAACACCGCGATAGAGCTTACCATCGATATGATCAAAACGGACGTTCATCCGGCTGCGCGCATAATAAAGGATGTCTCCGCGGGCGCTGTGCTCCTGACATCGATCAACGCCACGATCGTCGGCTATATCCTCTTCGCGAAGAAGATCCCTTTTAACGTTGGTGAGTATATGTTAAATATAAGGTCTTCTCCGTGGCACCTGACTTTCATGGCGCTCATCCTCGTATTCGGGTCAAGCATACTGGGCAAGATAATATTTCACAAAGGGACACCGCTGCGCGGCGGCATGCCGTCGGGACACTCCGCGATCGCTTTCGCCATATGGACGATAATCGCCTTCTTTAGCAATAATTCCATCGTCATAGCGCTGGCGTTCCTGATGGCGTTTCTTATAGCGCGTCACAGGGTAAAGGACGCCGTTCACACCGTATGGGAAGTGATAGTAGGCGCTATCCTGGGGATCCTTCTCACGACGGTAGTATTCCAGATATTTCACTGATACAATGCCGATACAGAAGAGTGATGGTATATTGCTCCGCCGACAGGATCTAAGAGAGACGAGCATACTACTGACTTTTTACACCAGGGACTTCGGCAAGATAAAGGGGATCGTTCGCGGCGTCAGGGGGCCGAGGGCGATATTCGGCGGAGGCGCATATGAGCTGTTTGCGCTCGATGAAATAATATTCTATGAAAGAAAAGGCGGAGAGATATTTACGATATCTCAATGCGACCTCTTAAATTATTTTAATCCCATCAGGGCGTCTCTCGAAAAATTATCCTACGCTTCTTATATAGTGGAGCTCCTGGACTCAGTGACGGGCCTGTCGGACAAGAATAGCGAAGTATTTGACCTCGCGCTTAACAGTATAACTCTGCTGGCCGGACACTCGAGTTCCAGGCGCGTCGCCCGCATATTCGAGATAAAGCTGCTGAGCCTGCTCGGGCTTATGCCCAACTTCGCAGAGTGCGCGAATTGCGGCAGCGCGGCCGGAATTCAGCCGAGATTCAGCCTCCGGCACGGAGGTTTGATATGCAAGAAATGCCTGAATGCGGACAGGATGGCGGTCTCTATACTGCCGGGCACGGTAAAGTTCATGGAACATATACGTTCGTCATCGTTCGAGAGGGCGGCTATGGTGAAGGTATCCGTAGATGTGGGTAGAGAGCTCGAGAGGCTCCTTCGCCGGTATCTCGATTATCATGTTGAGCGCCGCCTGAAGACTGTTCAATTTATCAGAGAGATCGCGCCATAGCCATAGCTTTTTTCTTGATTTTGGCGGGACCATGTGTTAGGATGACAAAATTCCATTGTTGATGAGATCGCTATATTAAGGATATACCAGTATATGCAGCAACCGGAGTTGAAACAGCCTCTATCAGGCATGATGGATAAGATGGTCTCCCTTTGCAAGAGGCGGGGTTTCATCTTCCAATCGAGTGAGATCTACGGCGGACTGACGGCCACCTGGGACTACGGCCCGCTGGGCGCGGAGCTCAAACGCAACCTCAAGGAAGCCTGGTGGCGGTCCAACGTCTATGAGCGTGATGACATTGAAGGCCTCGACTGCGCGATCCTGATGAGGCCGGAGACCTGGATGGCATCGGGCCATGTCTCCAACTTTGAGGATACGCTGGTAGACTGCAAGTCCTGCAAAAAACGGTTCAAGGTCGAGCATGTTACCGGTAAAAAATGCCCCGAGTGCGACGGTGAACTTACCGAACCGCGCCAATTCAACATGATGCTCAAGACGCATCTTGGCCCCATAGAAGACGCGACGAGCCTGACATATTTAAGGCCCGAGACCGCGCAGGGTATCTTCGTTAACTTCAAGAACGTCGTCGATTCGATGAGGCGAAAGGTACCGTTTGGCATCGCGCAGACGGGAAAGTCTTTTCGTAACGAAGTCACCACCAGGAGTTTTACGTTCCGCTCGCGTGAATTCGAGCAGATGGAGATCGAGTTCTTCGTAAAACCGGGCACGGATGATGAGTGGTATTCCAGATGGGTGGAGGAGCGTTTTAACTGGTACGTGAAGTTAGGCATCAGAAAAGAAAATCTGAGGATGCGTCAGCACGAAGAAGATGAGCTTGCGCACTACGCGAAGGCTTGCACCGATATCGAGTACCAGTTCCCGTTCGGCTGGTCCGAGCTTGAGGGCATAGCCAATAGGGCCGATTTCGACCTGAAACAGCATAGCCGACTGAGCGGCAAGGAGATCGACTTTTTCGATGATGTCGCGAACGAGCGATACGTCCCGTATGTCATCGAGCCGTCCGGCGGCATAGATCGTTCGATCCTCGCGTTCCTCTTTGACGCGTACCGCGAGGAGAAGGTAAAGGACGAGAAGCGCGTTGTATTGGGTTTACACAAGCATCTGGCGCCGCTCAAGGCGGCGATCCTGCCATTATTGAGAAATAGGCCCGACATAGTGGAATTGGCCCACAAGATCACGGATGATCTTAAGAAGGACGCGAAGGTCAGGTATGACGACACCGCGTCCATCGGCAGGCTTTATCGAAGGCAGGATGAGATCGGCACGCCCTATTGCATTACGGTCGATGTCGATAGCCTCACCGATAGGAAAGTCACCGTTCGCGATCGTGACACGATGAAGCAGGAGAGGATAGAAGTTTCTAATATAAAGGAATATCTAAAGGAAGGGTTAAGGAGATGAAGAGAGCAGGTAAGTATGTCTATTTCTTCGGCGGCGGGAAAGCCGATGGTAACGAGTCTATGAAGAATCTCCTGGGAGGCAAAGGCGCGAATCTTGCCGAGATGGCAGGGCATCCCAGTTTAAAGCTTCCGGTTCCCCCGGGTTTTACCGTCACAACCGATGTTTGCATCGAATTCCTGAAGAACAACAAGAAATACCCGGTAAGTCTGACTACCCAGGTCGATAAGGCTATGGCGCAGGTAGAGAAGATCATGGGCAAAAAATTCGGTGATCCGGTCAACCCTCTTCTGGTCTCTGTGCGTTCGGGCGCGCGTAAGTCGATGCCCGGCATGATGGATACGGTCCTGAACGTCGGTTTGAACCATAAGACGATTCCCGGACTGATAAAGCAGACCGGTAATGAACGTTTTGTATACGATGCCTACCGCAGGCTGATCATGATGTACTCCGACGTTGTTATGGAAAAGGCGGCCGGCATAGAACCGAAAGGCGGTAAAGGGATCAGGAAGGTCCTGGATGAAAAGCTGGGAGATGTAAAACGCTCCAAAGGTTACAAGTCGGATACGGAGCTTACGGTCGCAGACCTGAAAGCGCTGGCGGAAGATTTTAAGAGAACGGTAAAAGACGTCCTGGGCAAGCCTTTTCCGGATGACGCTGAAAAGCAGCTTTGGGGAGGCATAGGCGGAGTATTTTCGAGCTGGAACGGAAAACGGGCTATCGAGTACCGCAAAATAGAGCGGATACCGGACGAGTGGGGCACCGCGGTCAATGTGCAGTCGATGGTATTCGGTAATATGGGCGATGACAGCGCCACGGGCGTTGCTTTCAGCCGGAACCCGGGAAGCGGCGAAGCTCAATTTTACGGCGAGTATCTCGTGAATGCGCAGGGCGAGGATGTCGTGGCGGGTATACGCACTCCGGCGCCTCTTAACAAGTATTCACAGAACGACCAGAGCAAACAGTTTACGAGTCTGGAAAAATTGATGCCGAAGCTTTACCGGGAGCTCGACTCTATGCGTAAGCGGCTCGAGAAGCATTATAAGGATATGCAGGACATTGAATTCACTATCGAAAGGGGCACGCTCTACATGCTGCAATGCCGTGTCGGAAAACGTAACGGTGTGGCGGCTGTACGTATGGCTGTAGAGATGCATAAGGAGAAGCTCATAGACGCCAGGACAGCCGTAATGCGCGTCGGCCCTAACCAGCTTGTGGAACTGCTTTTGCCGATGATCGACCCAAAGGCTGAGATCGCCGCGGGTTCGATAGCCAAAGGTTTGCCCGCGGGTCCGGGCGGCGCTGTAGGCCGCGCGGTATTTACGTCTCATGAAGCCGTTAGCTGGGCCTCGAAAGGCGAGAAGGTGATACTCGTTCGCGAGGAGACTTCTCCCGAAGACGTAGACGGCATGCATAAGGCGGAAGCTATATTGACATTGAAGGGCGGCATGACTTCACACGCGGCTCTGGTAGCCCGTGGATGGGGCAAGTGCTGTATAGTCGGTTGCACCGATTTCGAGATTGCCGACGACAATAAGTCGCTTACGACGAAGAAGGGTATTACGATCAAAGAGGGCGACTGGTTAAGTTTAAACGGGACGACAGGCCTCGTTTATAAAGGGAAGCTTTCCCTGGTGGATGTGGATGTCGATAACAACAGGTCTTATACAAAGCTTATGAAGCTGGTCGATAAGTTCAGGACGATGAAAGTTCGCACCAATGCGGACACTCCCAGGGATGCCGCCCAGGCCATTAAGTTCGGCGCCGAAGGCATAGGCCTCTTCAGGACCGAGCATATGTTTTACGGTGAGGGAGCCGATAAGCCGCTATTTCTTTTGCGCAAGATGATCATGTCCAAGAGTCTCGCAGAGAGAGTGGTAGCCTTAAATGAGTTATTCCCGTTCGTTAAAAGCGATGTCAAGGCGACCCTCGAAGCCATGAAGGGCCATCCGGTCACTATCAGGCTGCTCGATCCGCCGCTGCATGAGTTTGTTCCGCACAGCGAGGATAAGCTACAGGCTCTTGCCAGGGAGCTCGGGGTAGATATGAGTGAGCTGCATAAGCGCGCTGACATTTTGAGCGAAAATAATCCGATGTTAGGCCACCGCGGTGTCCGTCTGGGTATCACCTATCCGGAGATCACCGAGATGCAGGTGCGCGCCATTCTCGAAGCTACGGCGGAGCTTAGCAAGTCCGGCAAGAAAGTGGAGTCGGAGATAATGATACCTGTCACGTGCGCTAAAGCCGAGCTTGATGCACAGAAGATAATAGTCGACAGGGTGCATAAAGAGACTTGCGAAAAGTTCGGAGTGAAGAAGATCCCGTTCATGTACGGCACCATGATAGAGATACCGCGCGCCGCGCTCCAGGCCGGTTCGATGGCCAAGACTGCGGAGTTCTTCTCGTTTGGCACTAATGACCTGACGCAGATGAGTTTCGGTTTCAGCCGCGATGATATAGGAAGCTTCCTGCCGGATTATCTCGCCGCGAAGGTGCTGCCGGCGGATCCGTTCCAGACTATCGACCAGGATGGTGTCGGCGAATTGATAAAGATTGCCATAGACCGTGGCCGTGCTACGCGCAAAGATCTGGAGGTCGGCATCTGCGGCGAACACGGCGGAGATCCGGAGAGTGTAAAGTTTTGCCATCGGGTCGGCATGAACTATGTTAGCTGCTCGCCGTTCAGAGTCCCCATAGCTCGTCTGGCAGCCGCGCAGGCCGCCGTCGAAGGAAAGAAGAAGTAATAGTTTATAAGTTAAAGTAATTCTTGCCACAATATTGTAGGGGAGGTTTAAACCTCCCCTACATATAATGAGAATCAGGGACTAAACTATGGATTCAATAAGGCTTTACCTGAAGGACATAAAGAAGCTCGCACTTCTTACTCCGGAAGAAGAGATCGCGCTTGCCATCAAGATCAAGAAGGGCGACAAGAAAGCGCGCCATAAGATGATCCAGGCAAATCTCAGGCTCGTTATCAGCATTGCCAAGAAGTATTCCCATCTTGGCGTCTCGATGATGGATCTGATCGAAGAGGGGAATCTGGGCCTTATGAAGGCGGTCGAGAAGTTCAATCCGAAGAAGGGTTACAGATTTTCCACTTACGGCGCCTGGTGGATCCGTCAGTATGTCTCCAGGGCAATAGCGAACCAGGGCAAGACCGTGAGGATGCCGGTCTACGTTATCGAACTATTGATGCGCTACAAGAAAGTTACGGAAAATCTCACCAGCTCCCTTAAGAGAAAGCCGAAATTAAACGAGATCGCCAAACGCATGAAGCTGCCCATGAAGAGAGTGAAGCAGCTTAGCAAGATGGTGACCGGCACCACCAGCCTTAATACGCCCGTAGGGGAAGAAGGTTCTACGGAGTTTATGGATCTGATCGAAGACGAGAATATGCCCTCGGCGGTCGATGGGCTGTCGAACTTCCTCACCAAGGAACGCATAAACGTGCTTCTATCCAGGATGTCAAAGAGAGAACAGAAGATACTGGGCCTGAGGTTCGGACTGAAAGACGGCGTCGGGCATACGCTCAGAGATACGGCAAAACATTTCGGGATAACCAGGGAAAGAGTGAGGCAGATAGAGTCGGCCGCTATGCGTAAGATGCGCGAACATATGATCGAGCAGGATAAAGAGGCCGTCGCAAAACAGAGATAGATCCCTATTTTTCAGAGAAAAATCGGGATATCTTAAAATCCAGGACCTGAAAATTTTTAGAAAATTGCTTTTCGTTATTTTGAGGCGATTTTCATGTAAAATTTTCAGAATAAAAGGGAGTTACTTATGAGCGATCTGAAGTCATGCGTCAGAGATATACCGAACTTCCCGAAAGATGGGATAATTTTTAAAGACATCACCACTCTCCTGAGGGATGGTAAGAAATTCCGGGAAGCCGTTGATCTATTTGCCGAAGAGCTCAAAGATAAGTCAATCGATATCGTGCTCGGCATAGAGGCGCGGGGTTTTATATTTGGGGCGGCGCTCGCGTATAAGCTCGGATGCGGCATAGCTCCTATACGCAAAAAAGGAAAACTTCCGCACAAGACCCGTTCCGTCACTTACGATCTGGAATATGGCACGGATACGTTAGAGATACACCAGGACGCGTTTCAAAAAGGAGCGAGGATACTGATAGTAGATGACCTGCTTGCGACCGGGGGAACTTGTCGCGCGGTGATAGACCTGGTAGAAGAGATGGGTGGGAAGATAGAGTCCATCGCGTTCCTTATAGAGCTCACCGCGCTTAAGGGCCGTGAGAAACTCAAGGGGCATCCGATCATCTCCCTGATAAAGGACGAATACTGTTAAAGCTTAAAAAAAATAGGGGATCAATAATGGGAACTTCAAGATGCTGGCAGGAAGATATCGTTAAAGGGTTTAATCAAAGGAGATTCAGGACGTCGGTAGCCGATAGGAAGAAAGCAAAGCGCATGATGGTGCGGACAATCGTTAAAAAGCTGAAGGCCGCCGGCAAACCGATCGATCTGCAGAAGATCAACCATGAAGCCGTGAACATGTTTCGCAGGCGGAAGCAGGGCACGAAGAAGAGACACGCCGTCCTGGCGATCAAGTAATTTTCTGACCCGTTATTGCGAGGAGGCGATGGCCGATTGCTTCACCCGTCATTGCGAGGCTGACGCAGTCAGCCGAAACAATCTCGTTCTGTCCGATATATTGACGTAGATTCATCGCCCCTGTAGCTTCCCGCCGGGAGTGAGGCTAGGGGTGGGACTTCGCAGATGGGTTGCCTTATCTATTTTTACCCGATAAGTCAACCATCTTCGCCGGACTTTATCGAGTGAGATTACACGCCCCTGTAGCTCAGATGGATAGAGCACAGGTTTCCTAAACCTGGTGTCGCCTGTTCGACTCAGGCCAGGGGCGCCATTCTATTATCTGCATTGACGAGGACGTACATATGAAGAGAAGGCTAAAGGATAACGTCTATTTATTCTTCGCCATCCTCATCATAATGTTTATCGCGGTGACCGTTTTAATCCTGACAAAAACCTCAGCAATGCCCATCACGCTTTCAACTATTTTTCTATTTATTATCCTGTCAAGAACAGCGAAACTGATAAAGAGAGAGATCCTGCAATATCAGAACGGACCTCAAAGATTCTGCGAGGGTAAGGGCATAGAAATAGGAAGCGGCGGATGTCATAATGTAAAAGGTTCCATGCTGGTCGACATTGTAAATAATTTCTCGGATAAAAATTCATACAAGGTCGATTATCAGGCAGATGCCCACCATCTTCCGGGGCTCCCTAGCGCGTCTTTAGACTATGTATGCGCCAGCCATGTTTTGGAACATTTGACAAATCCGATAAAGGCGATACTTGAATGGACGCGCATATTAAAACCGGGAGGAGTGATATGGCTCAGGATACCCGATAAGCGAAAGACTTTTGACAGGACAAGAAACAATACACGCTTAAGCCATTTGATCGAAGATTACGAACATAACGTCCCTGCTGATGACCCCACTCACATAGAAGACTGCAATAAAAATTCAACCCCTCCCAGAAATGAAAGCCATCCGTATATACACAATCATGTGTGGGTCTTCGATGACATCATAGAGCTTTTCAGCTACATAAAAGAAAAGGCCGGCTCCATAGAAATACTGGACTGCAGCGAAAACACCTGTAAGAACGCCCAGGATTTCTGGATAGCCGCAAGGAAGAGATAGTGCGCTGTTCAATGGCGGAACCCGTAAAATTCTGCCTCTCTCCAATACAGAACGATTTGTAAAAATAATGTCAAAGACCCGGCTTGACAAAAGTTAACCTTATGATATACTTAACGAAAGTTAGTTTAACGCGGCTTACTGCTCATATTCGTATCAATAACTATAGGAGGTGTGATATCAGGAAGTCAATCGTGGTATTGTCGGTATTAATGTTAACCCTCTCATTTTTGTTCGTCACCATTTCCTCAGCACAAGATCAAACCGGGGACTCCATATTCGCGTACAAGAAAGAGCTATCCATGACCGATAAGCAGGAGACCAACCTTCGCAATATTCTCACAAAACTTCAGGACTATATTTCAACGAAGACAAAGAAGCTCAATGAGCTTAGGGTTGAACTCAGAACCTTGATCACGGATAAGGCGAACCTGCGCACGATAAAAGCGAAACTACGCGCTATAGCCACGATGCAGGCTGACGCTACATATGAAGATATAGTGAGCGTCAGGGCCATAGAAAAAGAACTTACTGCTGAGCAGATGGCCAAGTGGCGCGCGATACAGGAAGATTTCATGAAGAGACAGCAGGAGGCGCAGGCCGCGGCAGCTAAAGCAAAAGAGATTGCGGAACAACCAAAGGTGGAAGCAAAAGCAGCAGTAGCTGCTCCCGTAGTAGTAGAGTAGAAGGGACTGCCCTCGAGCAGAAGGGCCTGTCCCTTCGCGTCATTGCGAGGAGCGAACGAAGTGAGCGACGAAGCAATCTCGAAGGAGTCAAAATTACAGTTTTCCAGAGTTCTGTACAAACCGAAAGGGGTAGCACAATGAGGAAGCTGTTTTCCGTAATCACAGTTATTGCGATGGTCTCGTCGCTTTCAATGCCCGTGTTTGCGAACGATGCCACATGGAATGGTACAACCGATGCGCTTTGGGCTTCTGCTACGAATTGGAGTGACGCTGTCTGGCCGGTTGCCGGCAATACGGCGACATTTAATAATGTCGGAGGCGCTGATGACACGATTAATCTCGGCGGGGCCGCCGCGGCCGGTACTATTCTCTTTGATTTAGTGGGTTGTGCGGCTTACACGATAGGGGTGGTGGGAGTTGATACGCTCACATTATCCAACGGTGGCGGGATCACGGTGAACAACACCGTCGTGCAGACTCAGACGATTGCAGCCAATGTCCTTTTGTCAGCCGCTGGAGCCAATGGCACCTTCACTAACAATGGCGCAAATGACGCTTTTCTACTGAACGTCACCGGCAATGTTACAGGTAATACCGTGGCCGGCACCCTTACTCTCCAGGGTAGTGATACGGGTAATAACACCGTCAGCGGTGTCATCGCTGACGGAGCAGCCGCACTGGCTGTGACAAAGGCCGAGGCAGGCACGTGGATTCTCTCCGGCGCGAACACTTACACCGGCGCGACGGCGATAAACGCAGGTGTGCTCAATATCCAGAATGCTACTGCTACGGGTACCATTGCAGGCGGCGTTACAGTTGCTAATGGCGCGGCCCTCCAGATTCAGGGAACCATTGCGGTTGGAGCTGAGGCCCTGTCCTTAACCGGTACCGGTATCGGAGCTACAGGCGCTTTAAGGAACATACTCAACGATAACAGTTGGGCGGGAGTTATCACATTGGCAGGCGCTACACGCATCAATTCAGATGCCGGCACGCTTACGCTTGGCGCAGGCGGTGTCACCGGCGCTGGCCAAAACCTCACCGTTGGCGGCGCAGGCAATACTACCGTCACCGGCGTTATAGGCACGACCACAGGCACGCTGACCAAAGACGGCGCGGGCACACTTACGCTATCCGGCGCCAACACTTACACCGGAACTACGACAATCGACGCTGGCACGGTGAAGATAGGGGTTGACGGGGCTCTTGGCACAAACGCGGCGGGAACGACGGTGACGGCGGGGAATGTGGCGGCTCTGGACCTCAACGGTATCAATTACGCCACGACAGAGGCGTTAGCGCTTAACGGCACGGGTGTAGCCGGCGCCGGCGCACTGCTAAACAGCGCCGCGGGCGCGGCGACCTATGCCGGCGCGATCACACTGCAAAGCGCAAGCACAATCACCTCGACGGGCGCGGGCGGCCTGACGCTGACGGGCGGAATCACCAACGCCGGATTTGCAACGACATTCGACGGGGCGAATGCGACGACGGTCTCTACGGCGAAGATCACCGGGGCGGGTGGTGTGACCAAGGCCGGTGCCGGAACGCTGACGCTTAATTTTGCCAACGATTACACCGGCGCGACGGCGGTCAATGCCGGTGTGTTGAACATCCAAAACGCCAGTGCGCTGGGAACCGTTGCCGCCGGCACAACTGTTGCTAATCTCGCGGCTCTTCAAATTCAGGGCGGCATTACCACTCTTGCCGAAGCCTTAACGCTCAACGGCTTAGGCATAGCTGGTGCCAATGGAGCATTGCGCAATATCGCCGGCGCCAACGACTACGCCGGTTTGGTCACGCTTGGTAGCGCCACGCGAATTGATTCCGACGCCGGCACATTGACGCTCAGCAATGCCGGAACCATCACCGGAGCCACATTCGGACTAACCGTTGGCGGCGCGGGAAATACGACCGTCAACAGCATCATCGGCACGACCACAGGCACGCTGACCAAGGACGGCGCTGGGACTCTTACTTTGAGTGGTGCGAACACCTATACCGGCAAGACAAGCATTCAGGCCGGCACATTGAGCGCGGCGTCGCTTGGTGACGTTGGCGGGGCTGCCAGCAGTCTGGGTATACCGGGCAACGTTGCAAACGGTACAATCGCTTTTGGTTCTGCCGCAACTACCGGACAATTAACCTACACCGGTACAGGTGAGACGACCGACCGCGTCATTGATCTGGCAGGTACAACTGGCGGCGGCACTATCGACCAGTCGGGCACGGGCGCTTTGGTATTCTCCAGCGCTAACACAGCTACGGGTAATGGCATCAAGACGCTTACGTTGCAAGGCTCCACCGCGGGCACCGGTCAAATTTCCGGAGCGATCGTGGATAGCGGCGCTGGGGCGACGTCAGTTACGAAGACCGGCACCGGCACATGGACGCTATCCGGAGTCAACACTTACACAGGCTTGACAACTATCACCACCGGTACATTACGGGCTCGGAATGCACAGGCTTTTGGCACAGGAGCCGTCACCAATAACGCCACTCTGAGTATCGACACGACCAGTCTTTCCATTACGGGAGTATATACGCAAAATGCCGCCTCAACGCTTACGCTTACAGCGAACTCCGCGGCCTCCTACGGTAATATTACATCCCCGGCGGCCGCTGTTGTCAATGCCGGAAGCACGGTTGCAGTTACTGTGGGCGGTTATATGGCGAACGGCGCGACGCTTACCATAATAGACGCCGCCGCAGGTGCCACTGTCAATGTTCCGACAACGATCACATCGAGCAATAGTAAATATACTTTTGCGGGCTCAGTTGTGAATGGTGACCTTATTCTGACAGCTAACCGTGGCGCAAGCGGTGGAGGTGGTTTTGCCGGCGATGCTACGCCCGGAGATTCTAATGCCTCTGCCATCGGCACAGTACTGGATAATGTCACAAGCCCGTCAACCGATATGACAGCAGTATTGAATACAATGGATGGATTAAGCGCTTCACAAGTAGCTTCCGCGCTCGATTCGATGGTTCCGGAAGTCGATGCCGGAGTTATTAATACGAGCACGACAGTTATGAATAACTTCGTCGGGGTCGCCATGGACAGAGTGGAGCAAACCCTGAAGGTTGCTAAGGCTGCGGATTCTGCGGCCTCAGGCATCTCTGCGGGAGAAGCGAGCAAATTAAACGGCATCTGGGGAAAAGGATACGGCAGTTATTTGACTCAAGGAACGCGTAATGGTATTGCAGGATATGATGCGTGGAACGCTGGTACAGCGCTTGGCGCGGATCACCTCTTCGCAGATTGTGCCACCGTCGGCATATCGGGCGGCTACGCGTATGGTAACGTTGACTCTAAAGTCAATAACGCGAATACGTATATCAACAGCGCGCAGACGACCGTATATGGTGGATATGAAGATCCGAATCTGCCTTTCTTTGTAGACGCAGCGGGTTCCTTCGCATGGAACTGGTATAACGGTCAGCGCGATATCAATGTCGGGAACGTGATATTGCGGACAGCGAATGCCTCATACGACGGCCAGCAATATGGCGCGTATATCGGCAGCGGTTACAGATTTGATGTGACAAAGAATATCGAATTTACACCGCTTCTCTCGCTTCAGTATAATCATCTCCAGCTACAGAGCTACACCGAAACCGAAGCCGGCGCGCTTAATCTAAGCGTCGCGAGCCAGGGCTACGACCAGTTACAGTCCGGCCTCGGCGCGCGTATAGCTGCCCCAATAAAGTATAAGTGGGGCACATTCACTCCGGAAGCTCATGGAAAGTGGTTCTATGACTTTATTGGCGATCCCGCAACGTTCACGTCTAATTTTAACGGCGGCGGCGGTGACTTCAACTCGAACGGCGCTAAGCCGGCGCTCAATAGCTTCAATGCCGGTGGCCAGCTTATATTTGACTTTAAAAACGATATCTCTCTGATAGCTAATTGCGATACTGAGTTGAAGGACCAGTTCTTCGGTATCTACGGTTCGGCTACGGTCAGGTACGAGTTCTAACTCAAGTAGGGCACCCTTAAGGGTGCCCTACAATTGTGGATAACTTTCAGTACAGCCCCGGTTGTTAGTATATGTAGGGCAGGTTTAAACCTGCCCTACTGTTGTCTCGGTTGTTTATTAAAGATGCCTCAGGATAATTAATAATGCTGAAAAGATGTTGTATGTCTGTAATTTTATTGGTCTTCGCCTCCGGGTGCGCGACGATGCCGGAGTTTATGGATAGGGCATATGACGCCCACAAGAGAGCGCGCCAGGCAGGTTTCGATAAAGAGTATATCAAAGCTTCCGGCTTTGAGCTCATGACTTATCGGAGATTTACACCGTTAGAGGAAAAAAGTTCTCTAACGGGGTCGGAAACTATCCGCATCTACATAGAGGGAGATGGAAGGGCATGGGAGGCGAGGAGCAGGCTCTCCGATGATCCCACCCCGTCAGATCCGATTGCGCTCGGACTAGCCACAGTAGACTCTTTCGATAGCGTCGCTTATATCGCAAGGCCCGGCCAATTTCCATCGCCGGATTCCACTGCGTGCGACCCGACGTATTGGTCGGTGCGCCGATTTTCACCGGAAGTCGTGGATGCCCTTGACAAGACTATTGATATATTGAAAAATAAGTCAGGCGCTAAGAATGTAGAGCTTGTCGGATACTCCGGAGGCGGCGCGCTTTGTGTCCTCGTAGCGGCGCGGCGCAGTGATATTGCGGGAATTCGCACAGTAGCGGGGAACCTTGATCCAAAGTTGTTGTGCAATTATCACAATGTGAGCCAGCTCGATGGATCGATGAACCCGCTAGATGTCGCGCAAGATATAGCTCGCATACCTCAGCGCCATTTCATCGGTTCGAAAGATAAAATTGTTCCCTCATCAATAGCCGAGTCATTCGTGAAGAAAGAGGGTGATACAAATTGCGAGAGCATCACCATTGTGGATGGCACTACGCACAAAGACGGTTGGATTGAACGCTGGGAAGAGCTACTGTCGATACCTCTGAGCACTGACCATAAATGACGGAGCAACATCACAGCATTAAAATTCTTGATATAATATTTCCACGCGTATATAATATGAATTGTGAAAAACAAAAATATAAAATCAATGATAGGGCTGCATGCCCACACATTATTCAGTGACGGCGCTTTATTGCCGAGCGAGCTGGTGAGACGCGCTGAAGCTAAAGGCTACGAAGCTTTTGCGCTTACCGATCACGTTGACTCTTCTAATATTGACTTTGTCCTGCCGCGCATAGTGAAGGTCTGCAAGGTATTGAACAGATCCTGGGCTATCCGCTCGATACCGGGCGTGGAGATCACTCATGTGCCGGTCGAGGAGATAGGGCGCCTGGTAAAGTTCGCCAGAAAGAACGGCGCGAAGGTGGTGCTCGTGCATGGCGAGACGGTTTCAGAGCCTGTCTTGAAAGGCACAAACAGGGCCGGCATTGAAGCCGGCTGTGATATACTGGCTCATCCCGGGGTCATATCTATGGATGATGTAAGGCTCGCTAAGAAGAGGGGTGTATGCCTGGAGCTCACCACAAGAAAGAACCATGCCTCCACTAATAAGCGCCTCTATAAGCTGGCAAAGCTGGCGGGTGCAAAGCTTGTGCTCAATACCGACGCGCATGATGAATCTGATGTGGCGACATATGCCCAGGCCCTGAAGGTGCTTAAAGGCATCGGAATGCGGAGGCTTGACATAGAGGAAGTGTTCGAAAATTCCAGGCAATTAGTAAAGAGGGTTAAAGGTTAAGGGTGTAATTGGTTAAGAATAAAAAGCTGATTTCCCCTTGACATTAATCCCGAATGTGGTATACTTTCCGTTAAGTACGAAAGGTAGTTCCCGAACGACTATAACACCATAGATAATTTAAATCTTGGCGCAAAAGGAGGTGGTGGATCAAATAGCCATAGGTTATCAACGCGTGGTGATATAGATAAAGAGGTAAGACTAGACATATATAGAGAGCCAAATCAGACGGTTCTCACTTAGATATAATTTAAATAAGATCATAAATTACCCTAGGAGGTAACATGAAGTTTGTGAAATTTGCTCTAGTGGTGGCGATGGCGCTCTGCCTTACGGCAAGTGTCTACGCTGAAACTCAGAGCGTTAAAGTTAGCGGAGACCTCACGGTCAGAGGGCTCATGAGAGGTAATTACGAATACAGAGGCAGTGTTCCCGGGCCGGTTACGGCGGGGGTCGCTGGCACAAGGACCGGATTTAACACTGATTCGACAAACCTGGCCGGCGCGGCTATCGTTCCAGGAGTTAACCAGTCATGGTGGATGAGCACCACTGAAGTACAGATCGACGCCGATCTTACTGACAATGTTGGCACAGTGATCAGGCTTGCCAATGAGAGAGACTGGAACGTGCAGAATAAGAACGTTGCGGTCAACACCACAATAGCTCCGAACGGGCTTGGCGGGTATACACCGAGCGCCAATGATTTCGATATCGGCGTTGACCTGGCTTATGTGAAGTTGAAGAACTTCATCTACAGCCCGCTCACCGTAACGATCGGCCGTCAGGATCTCTGGTTCGGTAAAGGTTTCATCGTTGGTTCCAACCATCTCTTCAACAACTGGCAGGCCGGCCAGGACACGAACCTGAACGCTCCTGAATATACTACCTTCACGGCGTTCGATTCGATAAAGGCCACACTGGACTACGACCCATGGACGATCACCGGCGTATATTCCGCGATCTGGGAAAACGCTATAGGCGAAGCTGATGATGTAAATCTTTGGGGCGTCAACGTGGGTTATACGTTTGACAACTACAAAGCAGAAGCGGAAGGCTACTGGTTCTTTAAGGCCGATAGTATGCTCGATGCTTGGGATATCAAGAGTAACAATGATGTCAGCACTGTCGGTATGAGAGGCAGTTTCGATCCGATCGATTCAATTACGGTTGCCGGTGAAGTCGCTTACCAGTTCGGTTCATATGTCGGCGCAAGAGATCAGTTTACCGCGATGAATCGTTCCGCATGGGCGACTGATATATCGGCAGAGTGGAGAGGGTTGATGGAGAAATGCGCCTGGAAGCCGAAGCTCGGTATAGAGTACATCTATTATTCGGGTGACGATCAGACGCATGATAACGATCTGGGCATAGGGAGGGGAGCTACGCGTAAGTCCGGTACATTTACCGGATGGGATCCGATGTTCAGAGGCAAGTTCGATTCAGCGATCCGTGAATTCGTCGGATCTTACTATAGCAGTTACGATTACCAGTCCAATCCTACGGGCCTTCCTTCGACCGGGGATGCTTCGTTTACCAATCAGAATCAGTTGATATTCTCCGGTACCATTCAGCCGATCGAAAGCGTGCTGATCAAGGGGAACGCCAATATGTTCTGGACGGCGACGCATTTTGTGCCGAACGTTCCTAGCGCCAATAGGGTCGCTTTAGGTATGCCGAATGGCAATGGCGATGAGACCCGCAAAGGGTATATAGGCACGGAATTTGACATCCAGACGACGTGGAACTATACCGAGGATGTAAGTTTCGGGCTGCTCACCGCTTGGTTCGTTCCCGGTAAGCAGATATACAAGAACGCCGATAAGCTTGCTTCAGATATCGTCGGTACTTGTAAGGTAAGCTTCTAAGTAGTCAGTTGTTTAATAATAAACCCTCGCTCTTATATAAGGGCGAGGGTTTATTATTGACTTTCCTCGTCTACCAAAATATAATTGATAGATTAATTTAGATTGCTTCGGCCTCATTTTATTCGGCCTCGCAATGACGATGAGTTAACACGCCCTGAAAGGCATAGATGAAGAAGATAAGTGATCTGGCAGTGGTAAGTAAGTCGACAAAGATAGCTGACGGCGTTGAGATAGGGCCGTTCGCTGTAATAGAGGAAGAGGTCGAGATCGGCGCTAATGTCCGGATATCTGCGCAGGCCTACATCGCAAGCGGAACTACTATCGGCGAAGGCACTCAAGTTCACATGGGTGCCTGTATCGGCGATCTTCCGCAGGACCTGGGTTTCGATAGGAATAAGAAGACATTTGTGAAGATCGGCAGGAACACAGTAATAAGAGAACACGCTACGATCCATAGGGCCACCGCGGAAGGTTCCGCCACGGTCGTGGGTGACAACTGCTATCTCATGGCAGTATCGCACGTCGGCCATGACTGTCATGTAGGCAATAATGTTGTAGTAGCCAACGGCGCGCTATTAGCGGGGCATGTCAGCGTAGAGGATTACGCATTCATATCCGGTAACGTCGTTATCCATCAATTTTGCCGTATAGGCGAGGCCTGCATGATAGGAGGATTTACCGGTATCAATAAAGATGTGCCGCCTTATATGCTCGTCAGGGGGCCGTCGGTTGTTCGCGGTATAAATATCGTCGGTTTAAGACGGCTCAAGTTTCCGCGAGAAGTGATGCTCGGCATAAAAGAGGCTTATAAATTAATATTCGCTTCAGGCTTAAATACCGCGCAGGCTCTGGAAGGCATTAAAAAGCTCAAAACTTGTAAAGAGCTTGACCACCTGATGGATTTTATCCGAAACTCCAAGCGCGGCATATGTAAAGCAAAGGATGATAACGATGAATATTTTGAATAAGAAGGTAAGGGTGAAGAAGAAAGTAGCGCGTAAAACCGTGAAGAAGAGGGTAGCGCGTAAAGTTGTGAAGAAGGTAAGAGCGCCTGAACTCAAACTGGAGAAGATAGGGGAGGTAACCCACTATTTTCCTCATGTCAACGCAGCTGCAGTCAAGCTCGCGAAGAGCGGAATATCCGTAGGCGACAAGATATATATAAAAGGGCATACCACAGATTTTAAAGAGAACGTTCGTTCCATACAGCTCGATCACGTCTCCATAGCCAGGGGTAAGAAAGGCCAGGAGATCGGCCTATTCGTTAAGTCCCGGGTGAGAATAGGGGACAGGATATACAAGGTATAATATCATGGCTGCACGGCGCAAAAAGATCATATTGGGGTTGGGCCTCGATAATAAGGACGCTCATATTCGCATAACCAAGGGCAAGAACTTCCGTCTTTACGGCGGGAGCGAAGAGACCCACGAAACGATGCAGGAGAAGGCCCTGAAGCTTAATGAGCAACTCGACAAGCGCCGTAAGACGCTCGACGATATAGATAAGGAAGAGTTTCACGAGATAGCCGAGAAGGTAGGCCTGGATATAATCGAAGATAAGAGTTAGCTCGTAAAGGCTTGAGAGATGAAAGTTGTCGGAATAAGCGGTAGTCCCAGGAGGTCCGGTAATAGCGAGATCCTGCTCGATAGGGCTCTGGAAGGCGCGATGTCGACAGGAGCCGACGTAGAGAAGATCGTGCTTAATGAGCTGGATATCAGGTCATGCCAGGAGTGCGGTGGTTGCGATAAGGCCGGCGTATGCGTTATCGCCGACGGCATGGGCCATCTTTATAAGACACTGGATAAAGCCGACGCTATCATTGTATCGTCACCGGTCTTCTTCGCCAGCCTGAGCGCTCAAACAAAGATGATGATAGACCGCTTTCAATGCGAATGGATGGCGAAGTATATGTTAAAAAAAGCTATGCGTAAAAAGAGGCGTAAGGGACTTTTTATATGCGTTGCCGGCTCACACAGGAATGATCATTTTGACAATGCCAGAAGCGTCATTAAAGCTTTCTTCGCGACGCTCGATATAGAATATTGCAGTGAATTATTCTGCGGCGGGATCGAGAAGATGCGGGACGTAGACAATGAAGAGAAGGCCCTGAATAAGGCGTATGCTTTAGGTATGAAGCTTGTTAAATTATAAAATAGTTAGTTAAAGACTATTGACATATCACCAGTCCTGTTATATACTCGATTGAACAAACAAAAGGATGATATGTTATGAGATTCAAAACTGTAATTAAATTAGTATCAGACGCGCAAGATAAGAATGATGCGATAGATCTGGTCGATGATTATTTAGCGGGAAATATCGTCTCCGGCGTCGATATGAAGTGCGTAACAAGGCGCGTCCATAGTCCCGCGAAGATAGTAGGCGCTTGCGCGCTTGTATTGGCGATAAGTGCGGGCGTAGTTGTATCTTCTTATACTAAACATTCGCAGAACATGCTGCAGTCAGTCCCCGGCGTGAGCGCCGTCCAACCGCCGCTTAAGACTTCGAATATTGCGGATAAGAGTTCTGAGTTCAAGAATGAGTGGCAGGAGAGGCATACAAAAGAAGCGCTTGGTCAGATTACGCGATAACCATAACAGTTTAAGTATTTGCAGCACTATTGTAGGGCAGGTTTAAACCTGCCCTACTTTTTTAGTGACATAAAAGAGGGGACACTCATTTTTTATTAGTAAAAACTGCGTAAAAATGAGTGCCCCCTCTTTATTTATCTTGAAATCTCAACCATTTATTGTATACTGGGTATATAAATAAAGGAGAATATTGTGAGACTATTGACATATCTTTTGATAGCAGGATTACTACTTTCTTTAAGCGCCCCCGTTGTGCTTGCTCTCGATTCAGGTGATGATTCCGACGATGGTGGAAGCTCAGGCCTGGGCAGCGCTGTAATGGGAGGGTTGCTCGGCGGCGGGCTTGGCACCGCGATCGGAAGCGCTTCCGGAAACGCCGGTAAGGGCGCTATGATAGGCGCCGGTATAGGCGCTATCGGCGGCCTTTTAATGGGCAACGCTAAAGATGCCGAGAAGAAGAGAGACAGGCAGTATAATAACGAGGCCCGGCGCGATGAAGAGAGGTATCAAAAGGAACAGTATATGCGAGCCTCCAGTCCGGCTCAGGAACCGCAAGTCTTGAAGGACCGCCCGATCAAGAAGAAGATAGTGCGCCAGTACGATGCTAACGGCAACGTGACCTCCGAGAGGGAAGTCCCTGTTAATTGATCCGGATACACTCAATAGTTATTTAATGGCCCTCAAGCGCGGCGGAGGGTCATTTTTTTAAAGGTGTTGCATGATATCTAAAAAAGATCCCGATATTATAAGGGCATACCTGGAAGACAGCTCAAACCTTAAAGGTGGTTACGCCGATGAGGTCGTAATACCGGAAAATATAGAAGAGCTTTCCAGATTTCTTAAAAAGGCTAATGCGGCCAAAGAACCTGTGACGATATCCGGAGGCGGCACAGGCACGACCGGCTCTCGCATACCGTTCGGCGGCGTTGTGGTTTCTCTCGAGAAGTTCAACAAAATAATAAGAATATCCGCGCCGGATATGTCCGCTGTCGTCGAGACAGGCGTTATCGTGGATGAGCTCAAGAGAGCCGCTGATAAAGAGAATATGTTCTATACGTCTCACCCTACGGAAAGCACGGCATCGGTAGGCGGGACCGTAGCCACAAACGCTTCAGGGGCAAGATCGTTCAAATACGGATCCACAAGAAATTATATTAAAAGACTGAAGATGGTACTTGCAAGCGGAGAGATAGTGGACTTGTCCCGCGGGCAGGTTATGGTTTCGCGCGATGACCCCAGGGTCAGGTTGCCGGGTGGATCTGAGATTGGCCTGCCCTTACCGGCGTACAGTATGCCTGACGTGAAGAGCGCATCCGGATATTTTGTGAAGAAAGGCATGGATCTTATAGATCTTTTCATAGGACAGGAGGGGACTCTCTCCGTTATAATTGAGATCGAGATGGCGCTCGTTAAGAAGCCGGAGAAGATACTAAGCTCGTTCGTATTTTTTGACAACAATGAGAGTGCCTGGAATTTTGCGGTAGATGCGCGTGATATGTCAAAAAAGAAGCTTCCCAGATATACCGCCTCAGCGATAGACGCGTTGTCCATAGAGTATTTCGATTCGAATGCTCTCGATTTCTTGAAGGCAGGGAACGCCGGTATTCCGGCTTCTCGGTCGTGCGCAATATTCTTTGAGCAGGAAGTGGTCCCGGATAGAGATGAGGATGAGATCCTGAATGAATGGCTCGCTCTCATCTCGAAGCACGGGGCATCGCTCGACGATACGTGGGTCGCCATGACTGAGAAGGAAGCTGAAAGATTTACGGGATTCCGCCATGCTATTCCCGAGGCTGTAAACGACCTGATCAGGGGGAGCGGTTTTCGTAAATTCAGCACAGATATCGCGGTGCCGGATGACAGGTTATTGGAGATGATGAAATTTTACACTGATGCATTGGCCCATCAAAAGATGCGGCACGTCATATTCGGCCATATAGGCGAAAACCACGTCCATGTTAATATATTGCCCGGATCCGAAGAAGAGGTGGCCCTGGCCGGAGAGCTTGTCTTAAAATTCGTAAAAAAAGGCGTATCGATGGGCGGCTCGGTATCCGCGGAGCACGGCATAGGCAAGATAAAGCATAAATACCTCGAAGAGATGTATGGAACTTCCGGGGTGCTTGCGATGTCTAAGATAAAGAAGGCGTTTGACCCTAACTGCATACTCGGGCTGGATAACATATTTTCGCGAGAACTGTTGAAATTATAAAAAAAGTGATGTATGATTAACTTATATTTAAATATAAGGCCTCGGTCGGAGACCTCGGCACTTAGCCAACACTGTGGCTTAATAAACTTGGAGGTTTACGGTGAGGAATTTAAAGAAGATATCAGTGTATTTGATAATTATATTATTTACCTGTGATCTGTTGGCTGTCTTTGCCCATGGTCAGGATGATAATACGAAGAATGTATTGAAGCAGGGCCTTTTGGGAGCAGGCGTCGGAGCCATATCGTCTTCAGCGTCAGGTGGAAAAGCCGGCCAGGGCGCGTTGATCGGCGCGGGGACGGCAGTAATAGGCAGCGCGCTCTTAGATGCGATCACCGGCCCGTCAGCTTCTTCTTCGCCCGCGCGCAGAAGCGCTCCGCCACCGGACGATTATTACTACGCGGATTCGCCGCAGGACTATTACTACGAGGAGCCGCCGCAAGAGTCCGGCACTTCCAAAGTACTTAAGCAGGGACTTGTGGGAGCTGGAACCGGGGCTCTGGCATCCGGGATGTCAGGTGGTGATGCCGGAAAAGGCGCGCTTATAGGCGCGGGAACATCGGTTATCGGCGGCGCTTTATTGGACGTTATAACCGCGCCACCCCCGCAGAGAAGAAAGGTATACAGGCGCCCGCCGTCGCAGCAGTATCCACCGCAAGCTTATCAACAGCAATATCAGCCTCAGCCTTATCAGCAGCAGTATCAGCCCGCGCCAGCGACTCAGGCGCAGAACATCAAGGTTTCAGATGAGATCGTAGGCTCGGGGGAGGGGAAGAAGAGGATCGTTAAGAAGTATGATGCCAACGGAAAATTGGTGTCGGAAGAAGAGACATACTATTAGCAATGGAAGAATTTAAAATATTTAAAGAAGTGGAATTAAAGGATCCTGTCATGATCGCCGGCTGGCCGGGTATGGGCAGCGTGGCGCTCGGGGTTGTGGATTATCTGCGCAGAAAGCTGGCTTCGGAGAAACTGGCTGAGATACACCTGGATCCGATGGCAACGATAGATTCCGTAGTGGTGGAGAACGGCGTTGCCGATCTGCCGCCGGGGGCCCAAGAATACGCTGTATTACACGAAGAATCCGGATCTTATAATACTGGAAGGGGACTTACAGCTCGCGGGACTTCCCGGAATAGCCTTACTGAATAAAGTGCTGGATATGGCTGTAAAATTCAAGGTGAAGACCATATATACAGGAGCCGCGTTTCCGTTACCGATAAGCCACAAAGAGGACCCTGATATTTACGGGGCGGTCAATAAGAAATCGCTCTCACCGACGCTGTTAAAATTTGATATAAAACCGATGGAGGCGGG
Source organism: Candidatus Omnitrophota bacterium (assembly GCA_018823705.1). GTDB lineage: Bacteria > Omnitrophota > Gorgyraeia > 2-01-FULL-45-10 > 2-01-FULL-45-10 > CAIMPC01. Next base: position 27,215 of record JAHJHP010000012.1, read on the forward strand.
CCATATATCCGGCCTCAACGGCCTTGTGCTCGGCCTTGCGAAGAAAAGGAACATAGACGCTTTCTGCTTATTAGCGACTATGCCTCAATACGCGATAAGCCTTCCCAATCCCAAAGCATCCGGCGCGATAATCGAGGCTCTTGAGAAGATATTGAATTTTATCGTATCGCTCGAAGAGATGGACGATTATATCAGGGATATGGACGAGAAGATGTCCGCGATAGAAGACAAGGTTAAGGACGTTATGACGATAGATAATAAAGAGCTGCATTCACCGCCGCAGCCGCCGAAGAAGATCCCGGGATATATAATGGAGAAGATAGAGAAGCTCTTTCAGGAAGCCAGGAAGGATAAAACCAAGGCTAAAGACCTGAAGATAGAGCTGGACAGATGGGACCTGTATAAGTTCTACGAAGACAGGTTTCTTGACCTTTTTAAAGATAGCCAATGATAACGAGATATCCGGCGTTTAAAGCGATATTTATTACGATCGTTTCGCTGGTCCTCGTGGCCGGCGCCGCAATATTCATCTATAGGTATCAGATCCTTCAATATTCCGCAGAAAAGGTAGTCAGAAAACTATTACCCGATTATATCACCGTAGAAAAGATGAGCTTTAATCTCAGGGACAGCAGGATAGTCTTCAGCGCTTTCAGGATCATGAATCCGCCCGGATTTTCCGGCAAGTATCTGCTGGAAATAAGTGAGGCCGAATGCCGGTTCAGGTTGAAGGGCAAGAACATGCTGGAAGGATTCGAGGTGTTAAATCCTGTATTTAAGAAGCCTCTATTATCTATAGAGAGATTGGCCGATGGACGGACAAACCTTCAGGAGATGACGGGTTTTCTGGAGAAGAAGGGCCTCGAGACTAAGACCAAGGCGCAGGTAGGGGAAGTTAAACCCTCTGGTAAATCCGATGCCACGGGAGGTATAAGCCTGTCCGGAGTCGTGAAACTGCCCGAAGAATTCGTTATAAAAGACGGCAAGGTAGTCTTTCTGGATGGGATGGTATCTCCGGGCAGATATACGATAACGCTCGAAAATGTCAATGCAACTCTTGGTTTGAAGCTCGATAGCGCTTATACAAGAGCATTGAATGTCTCCACCATCGGTTCCGGCATGGTCAATGGCCGGCCGGATGAGACCATAAAATGGGATACAAAAATTGACCCCACTACGAGCGAGCTCACGATGTCGAACAGATTTAATGTCTCCAGGGTGGATATTACGGCCTTTGCGCCGTATTTTGATAAATATTCGCCTCTTACTTTCAGCAGCGGTTATTTCTCGGGGCTGCTTATATTCGATTTTGATAATGGCAGTATAGGTTCGACCAACGAAGTGCTGTTGTCAAAGATCTCATTTGAAGTAAAGAGGGGATCTGAGAACGCGCGATTTCTGGAGACTACGGTACCCGACCTGGTAAAATACTTCACTTCCTCGAGCGGCGACATAATGTTCGATTTTAAAATAAAGGGCCGGATGTCGGATCCGCAATTTTATCTGGGGCCTATCTCCAAACAGGCTGTTGCTTCGATGGCGATAGATAAGATCGTCCAGGCTCTATCGCAGGCGGCCAGGGAACAGGCAGACCCGCAAGCCGCCGCGGCGGCAGCCGGGAATAAGAGCGATATGGAGAAGGCCTCCGAATATATAGATATGTTCAAAGGACTGCTTAAAGAGAAGAAATAAATTGGAAAAGATAGAGCGCAATTTTATTTGGTTAACGGCCGCTAATGTCACTAGCGGCCTTTTTACCGTCATCTTATTCATCTATCTGGCCAGGACCCTTGAGGCCGAGAATTTTGGATATCTTTCTTATGCCGGGGCGATCGTATTTTACATATTTAATTTTATAGATCTGGGTCTTTCTACGTATGGTATCAGAGAGATCGCAAAAGATAGGCCTGAGGCGTCCGAGTACGTATCTAATATAGTTTCGTTTAAACTGATACTTGCCGTGAGCCTCTTTACGGGCTTTGTCATAATATGCTCTTTGTCGCACCAGCTTCTTCTCGTTAAGATCCTGATGCTGGAGACGGCTCTCATGTTCTTTGTGTCGGCCCTTGCATCCGAGTGGGCATTTCAGGGCCTTGAAAAGATGTACATGGTATTTGTGTCGCTTGGACTCACGTCTTTTTTACAGCTTCTGCTGAGCGTTCTTATAGTGAAAAACCCGGGGGATCTGTTAAAGGTACCGCTCATCAACTTTTTCGCGTCGATACCTGTAATAGTATTCTTTTTGAGCCGCTTAAAGTTCAGGCTGCGTCTCTTTACGCTCGATATAAAAAAGATACGGGTTTATCTATCGAGCTCTATCGTAATATGGTCGATATCGATCTTTGCCCAGGTGTATAATGGCCTGGATATAGCTATACTTGGTTTCTTCAGGCCGCCTCAGGAAGTCGGTTATTTCAGTGTTGCAAGGCGCATTGTAGGCGGCGTAACGCTTTTGATGACGTTTCTGGCCAGCGCCGTATTGCCGCACCTGTCGTCCACATTTAAAGATGATATGCCGGGTTTTCGCCGGGGCACCCGTAAATTTCTGAAGATGTCGGGCATGATACTTGTGTTGATATTCGTACCCGTAATTTTATTCAGCAGCCAGATCATATCCCTGACCGTGGGAAACGAATACCTGCCGGCCAGCATGCCGTTAAAGATAATGATGATAGCTATCGTTCTGGTCACATTTAATCTGCCGTATTCAACCGGCCTGATCGCGGCGCGCCTGGAAAAAGAAGTTTTAAAACAAGCCTGCGCCAGCGCGGCCTTAAGCTTATTTTTAAATTTCCTACTTATACCAAGATATGGTATGATAGGCGCGTCAGTATCATTCTTTTTTGCTGAACTATTGGCGCTTATTTGGATCATTACGGTTTATAATAATAAGATCCGCGCGAGATAGATAAAAAAAGGGGGGGGAGATGGCAGAGATATCAAGAACCGAATTTAAGGGAAAGCCGGTCCTGGTAATAAAAAGGGACGCGGAAGATAAGTATCCCTTCAGCTTCGGTATGACCAAAGCGAAGCTAATTTTGGAAAACCTGGAAGAGATCAAAAGGTTCGTTGAAGATAATTCAAAAGAAGCGAGCGAATAACATATAGCCTGATGCGTTTTTTAAACAGGCTATTCTTCTTTATAGGCTGGCTCTTATCGCCACTTACCATCTGGAACGACGTATTTATAAATATTCCATTGGCGTATATAAGCGCCAGCCTATTTTTTAAGATATTTCCCCGTAATTTCGCCTTACAGGTGATAGTCTTCTATTGGCTCGGTAATGCCATCGGCTTGCTGATGATGTACGTTACAAGCCGCAATGTCCTGAAAGAGAAGCACCTTACCTTGAGGTCGATTTTGGTAACTCTCCTGATATACAGCATCATCCTGCTTCTCCTGGACAAGTTCGTCGTGCTCCGTCCGGTCATATAGAAAACTCAACTCCCGTAAAAACTCTCAATAGTAGGCCGGGCTTAAGCCCGGCCTACTATTTGTTTATAGACTATTGACAGATATACATTATGGGTATATACTCATAATATAAGCTGTGGATAGATTTTGTAAACCGGGGGGTTTATGTAGATGGCGATGAAGAAACAAGCCTCAAAATCAATAAAAAAGGGACGGCCTATTAAGGCCAGGATAGTCAGTAGAGAGCCCCGGACGAGGCAATTTAGCCCGCGCGGAACCATCGGTAGGCCCGGTTATAAAGTGCTGAAATTTGAGGAGATTGAGTCGATAAGGCTGATTGACTATATGGGCCTGGACCAGTGTGAAGCGGCGGCCTTAATGAAGGTCAGTCAACAGACGTTTTCAAGGGTCTTACGGAAAGCCCGAAAAGCGGTGGCAGAAGCCCTGATCCTGGGCCGTATAATAAAGGTGGCCGGGGGAGACTATAAAGTCGAAAAGATGGTTTAAATGTCTTAAGTTAACATTGACACCTCACACGTCCTGTGATATGTTTATAACATGAACAGAGATTTAAGATCAAGGTTACAACAAGAAGAACTGCGCAGATTGTATCTGATAGAAAAGAAGTCACTCGAGGACATAGCGCGGTTGTATGGGGTGTCCAGGGTAGCCATATGGAAGTACTGTGTAGCTGAAGGATTGGTAAGGCGCGGAAGGTCTGAGGCTAGATTAGAAGCCCAGAAAAAAGGTAAAGTTCCCCAGGGTTTCTTTGATATAAACGATAATTTTTTTAGTAATTGGTCCCCGGAAATGGCGTATGTTCTGGGGCTGATTGCCACAGATGGCTGCATTTCTAAATCAGGTACCGTATCGCTCTGCATAAACGATAAAGATCTATTGGAAGAAGTAAGGCTGGTTATGGATTCCGAGCATAAGATATGCCAGTCGAAACATCAGGAAGGATTATATTGTTTTCACTTTGCCAGACCCCGGTTAGTTAAGGATTTGGCAGGGCTTGGAATTTTGCCCAGGAAAAGCTTGAATGTTAAATTTCCGGCAGTTCCAGATGCTTTTTTGAAGGATTTCATAAGGGGGGTTTTTGATGGTGACGGCTCAGTATATTTTGAGAAACGAAGCAAGCGATATCCCTTAAGAACGACGTTTGTCAGTAGTTCGCAAGAGTTCATTGAAAAACTGGAGATTACTCTCCAGCAACTAGGATTGCCCAGGAGGGTAATACATAAGCAAGGGACGAAGAATGGAACGCATTTTAAGATCAGGTATAGTCATGAAGACAGCGGAAAATTATTTAAAGTGATGTATTATGATGCCATAAATTGCCTATTTCTGGAGCGTAAATATAAGAAGTTTTTGGATGGTTTTGAGCAGGAAAGGAGCTGATCGCAATGGAAAATGATCTAGAAACCTGGCAAAAGCTTCACACGTTTTATATGTCTCAAGGATATCAGACCAAGGATTTGGCAGCACACTTAAAAGTTTCTACGAGAACAATACAGAGATGGCTAAAAGGCAAGTCGCAGCCCAAGAAAAAATATTTGGAAATGATCAGAAAATACCTATGTGAGACCGCAAAAAGCAAGATACAGGACTAAATACTAACCGCTGACTTAACAAATGACACCTAATACCAGCGGTTTGCTTTCCTTCAGTAATGTCGCACTTGTTCTTATAATATATCTTATGTTAACTACGTATATAGCAGTAATCCCCTCCACTAAGTAGTTAATCCACAAGCAGTTACAGTAAATCTAAGCTCAAAATAGCTAACTTTGTCATTCCTAAAATAACTCTATCTTAACAAAGGCCTGATTATATGCCGGATAAACCCAAATTACAGCCAGATTTCATACCAGTTTGGAAGGTCGAATTTAACGATCTAAGGACTATGCCGCAACGCGCTTTTTTGCTCCAGCTAATTTACCGTGCTTATCGCGATCCGCAGACTTCTATCTGCTCCCTCTCTGATTATGAAATTCAAAGGATAACGGCTTGGGAACGCACAACGATAAAGGCCGCCAGACGCTTCCTATTGAAGAATAACCACATCAAGCCAGCCGGATATCATACCTACATTCTTAACGATTTTAAGCGCTTTAAGTTATCAACATGTAGCAGGGAAACCCCTCTACCACAAGAAGAAAGTAGCAGGGAAACCCCTCTACCAATAGCAGGGAAACCCCCCTACAGTAGCAGGGAAACCCTACCAGAGAAGCATGGAAACCCTACCAGTACGTTATATAAGAGTAGAGAAGAGTTGTTAGAGTCCAACAACAACCCTCTCCCCTCTATCCTAAAAGACGACCTAAAGCTCCTATTTACAGCGCAAGGACAGCAAGGCGATCCCCTGCTTGTATTCTTCTACACAGTAGCCCAGGAGCGCTTAAATAAGGGCTATAAACCAGGTATTTTAAGAGTAGCTATCAAGCGCGCGATCTCCGCGAACTCAAAAGCGAACATACAGGACATATTGAGCTTTGAAGCGCTGGCGGCTATTAAGGCAGACCAAGGCCGCCAGGCGAAACAGGCCGCGGAGGATATAAAGCTCAAAGAGTGGCAGAACGGACAGCGTTTTGAAGGCTCAAAAAAGGAGGTAAAGGCATGAAGGCCAGGCCGATTAAAGTCCAGGAGCAAATGTCTTTTATTCCAGGCCAGAGTTTTTATTTTGTCTTTTTTAAGGGAGAGGACGGATCATCTTATCGGACTTGCCTCTCCCCTTCTTGCGGAAACTTTAAGCGCTGGGCTCCTATCATTAACCAGGTGCGCGCTGGCCTGGAGATCTGGCTTGACGGCCTTATACTACGCGGCCGGAGGCTCATTGACGCGGACAGTATGTTTAAGGTGATATCGTGATAACGTCCTGCCTATCCGTTTATGATGTGATAATCGGCTACTCGCTGATCGCCGCGGCCGGTATAGGCACGATCATTATATTCGTTACCGGACTATATGAATAATGCCAGGTGAATTTGTCGGCTCCGGCCTCTTATCCGGCGGCCTCGCTCGGCTACCCTGGCATACCTAAAGAAAGGAATCGTATGTTTGACAAGAAAAAAAAGGTATTTATCGGCATAGCGAAGTATAACGGTATGGAATCCGAAACGGAGAACACCCTCAAAGCGGTAATAGATACGCGCAAAGGCTGGGAAGTCGGCGAATACATGGAGATCATAGGCCGGAGCGCGATCTCGCGCGTCCGGAACGATCTCGCAACAGCCTTTCTAAAGACAGATTCAGACTTTCTTTTTTTCCTTGATACAGATATGACCTGGATGCCGAAAGATAAGAACGAAGAAAATCCCATAGACGTAATGATCCGCGCGGACGTTGACATAATATCACCCCCTATGACTAACCGTCAGCAACCGATTCGCGCCTTGTGGCGGCCTATCTCCAAGAAAGACCTTGACGTGTGGAATCGTAAATGGCCTTTTCCGGTGCTACATACCGGATCGGGCTTCATGCTGATCCGGCGCAATGTTATCGAAGGCTTATTGAAGGCCGGACACGCCGCGCCGTTCATGCCCGTATGGTGTTCGGAGGAACAAGTCGAAACCTCGGACGATGTGGCCTTCTGCCGCCGCGCGCTTCAATGCGGTTATAAGATATGGCTACAACCGAATATACTGATCGGGCATATAGGCAAGTATGCCTTTAACGTGGACAACATAAAGCCGATCTTACAGCAGGAAGCGCAGAAGCCATGATAAAAGAGCTTTGCGATGAGTGCGAAAAAGAAGTAGCTTTAGGCTGTCATCAAACAATACGCGTAACAGTTGAAAAATATGTAGAGCTATCGCGCGTTGCAAATACGTATGCCTTTTGTTCGTATAGTTGCTTTGAAAATTCGGTGAAAGGAGGCGGTAAATAATGCCCGATCAGCATACTTGTAAGAATTGCGGAGCGATCGAGAACCTAAAGACCGGAGAGCTAACCTATAAAGGCGATAATCCGCTACTCAAAGAGAATAAGGCTTTGAAAGAAGCGGTTACAACCTTAGAGGTTAAAAACAAATACCTGGCGAAGCTCGCGGCCGGTAAAAGAGCCAAGAAAGAGCCAGGAACCCAGCCAGCGGCGCAAGCCAGAAAGGAGCCAGAAAATGCCAAAGAAAAAGAAAACCCCTGGCACTATTAGCCAGGACGAAGGCCTAAATAAGCTAAAAGCGATCAAAGAAGCCCTTCCCCCTCCCCCTCCTGTTAGCCAGGATCAGCCAGGGATTAGCCAGGAGGAGATCAAAGTTATACCAATAGGCCAGGAGCCGAAGCCGGTATCTGGTATATTCAAATCTATATATCCGCTTTTTATAGATATGATCTGCCACATAACGAACAAGGAGAAGTTTAACGATACCAGGAAAGCGGAACTCCTGGACAGCGTAAGCCAGGATCTTGACGAACTGGAGCGCAGGTATATACCGGAAACAGTCCGGAATATGCCAGGCATTAAGGCGTTAAGCATTACCGGAATAGCTGTCGCCTTCCAGCCGAAAGCCAAGAAAGAGCCAGCGAAGAAGCCGGAGGATAGCCAGCCGGAGCCAGAAAATAAGCCAGAACCGCCAGCTCCAGCCGCGCCGCCCACAATACCGGAGCCAGCGCCACAGCCAGGATTGCCAGCCTAAATGCCAAGCAATAAGATCGTTGTCATATTAGGCCGGAAAGGATCCGGAAAGACTGAATACTGCCGCGCCATGATGAAAGGCTTAACCAGGTTTATAGCCTATGATCCGGTGCGGCAGTTTAAGGCCGGCGTTGTATTCAATAGGCTTGATCTGCTCCTGGACTTCTTAATCAATAACTACCATAACAATTTTAAAGCGATATACCAGCCGCAGTTTAATGATGATGATATAGACACCGCGCAAGCGGAATTTATCCAGCTCTCGCGCGTTGTCCAGAATTTAAGCAAGATCTATTTTGTTATTGACGAAGTGGATATATATACATCAGCTCATCAATGCCCTCCGATATTCAAGAATCTGATCCTCCGCGGCCGGCATAAGGAGATCTCTATCATTTGCACAACCAGGCGGCATACTGAAACATCAAGGAACTTGACCGCGCAAGCGGACGTTATAGTATCTTTTCACCAGCAGGAGCCTAACGATATCAAATATCTTTCGCAGTTTTACGGAGAGAAGGCGGCCTCCCTCCCCTCCCTGGAGCCATACCATTACATAAAATATGAGAATGGCGAAACCACTATTGAAAAACCGATCAAGATATAAAAAGACTTATGTCCGGTGCGCTCAATGCGGATCGCCGAACGTCCGGTATTATGTATGTTACAAGAGCATAGGCCGCGGAAAGTTTTGTTCGCATAGTTGCCAGATGAAATTTATCTGGAACCTTCTATACGGTAAGAATTACTATTAGAAAGTAAACTTTCGGTATTGCCAAATAAAAATATATCAGTATACTTAATCATAGAAATTCTTTAAGAGGCCACTAAGAGAATCGAGTGGCCTCTTTTCTTTTAGTGCGCCTCGCAACCAAATAAAGGGAGGGTGTTAAGATGTTGAATGATATCATGAACCTGTTCGCTCCGAAAAAGATAATCGGCACGGTCATAGTTATGGTAGTGATTTTAGCCGCCATACACAATTTCGCGCCAGCGGCCTGGAAGCAGAATATCGGTATTGCCTAAAAGCGGCGTTCGCTCTTAGGAATTTTTTTCGCAAAAATTCTTTAAGGAAGGAAAAAAGAAAATGTCAAAGCAGATACGAAATATAGCGGTCAAGAGCTTAACGCTCGGACAGCCGGAAACGATCCTTCTGCCGCGTAACTACGCGATCAGAGGCCTTGTCCTCCAGCTCGCAGGATCAGTAACCGTAACCGGCGCAACCGGCAACGGCGGAGTGAAAACAGCCGGACTCTGGCATACGATATCGTCCTTGCGCGTAAGGCGCGACGGCCGCGATACGCTTATCTCGATTCCAGCTTTCTTGCTGTATACCTTGAATAAGATACTCTACAAAACAGCGCCGAAGCTAACCAACGCGACCACAGGCGCCGCGCAGACGAATACCGCGCTTACCGGCGGCCTCGTTCTTCCTTTTGAGAATCTCGGCGGAATTAAGCCGTTTGATACTCTACTGAAAGGAAGCGGCCTCTCATCGCTTGACCTGTTAATAGACACACAGGCGATATCGAATATGTTCGGAACGGCCTGGGCTAACGCGGCCATAGTAGGCACAGCCGCGATGAGCTTATCCGTTGACGTTATTGAGGAAGTCGGCGTTAATAACTTCATATTCGGCGATATCCGCACTTCGCTAATATCGAAGGCAAACGTCGCGGCCACTTCCACGAACTTCCAGATCAAGCCTTTACCGGTAGGCAACTACTATAAAGGCTTCCTGCTGTTCGCGGTGGATTCGACAGACGGCCCGTCTGATTCTGTCATAACGAACATCAAGCTGAAAAGCGGCTCGGAAGTCATCGTTGACATACCGGCGCTGAACTGCAAGGACTTGATGAAGCTAATCAACGCGCAGGAAACTGCCGTTGAAACCGGCGTGTATTATCTCGATCTCATGCCGGACGGTATGCTGAATCAATGCCTCGACGTTACGCCCAAATCCGGCCGTGAAACGCTGGAGCTGGAGCTGGCGGTTACCAAAGGAACGGCCACGACCGATATCTATATCGTCGGCCTGGAATACATTCCTCCGGTAATAGTAAAGAAATAGTTTAAGGAAAAGGACACGGACGGAAAATCCTTTAAACGGTTTTCCGTCCGTTTGTTTAAGTAAAGGATTTTATGGAACCGATAACAATAGCGACCACAGTAATAGCGGCGGCCTCGGCAATTAAATCCGGCGGAGAGGCCTCCGGCGTTGACTGGGGAAAAGTTTTCGGCCTTCGGCCGAAGGGCGGCGCTGGCGGCAACGATCCTGGTTATACCCAAGCTGTCGCGGCAGATATGCAGGCCGAATATGATAAGGCGCAGGCCGCGGTTAATCAGACAAATGATCCGGACGCGCAACAGGCTATCCTTAACGCTTACGATACGGAAAAAGCGGCCTGGGGAGATCCTAATAATCCTAACCGTAATTCAGCAATAGGACAATCCCGATTTGCGCAACAGATAGATTCTATATTAGCCAGCGCGAAGTCTTATTCCGCCGTTCCTATTCCGGCAGCTCAATCCTCGACAACAACGCCTGTAACGACAATTGTTCCGGCGAATAATTTTAACCAGACAGGCGCGGATGTTTTTTCCGGAGTGAATCCAAAGCCTGTAACATCAAACCCTTTAATTGATAACGCCCCTATAATTTTAGTGATTATAGGCGTTGTGGTAATAGCGTTGGTTATAAGAAAGAAAGGCAAATAAAATGGCTACGTTGAACGACTTATGGAATAGCTTAACTGCTCCGAAAGCAAAACCCGTTGATTATTACAGCAAAGGATATGATCCAAGTTATCTTACCGGCACCGCTTCCGGAGGAGCAAAGATAAGCGTTCCGCCAAAAGCGGTGGATAATCAACAGGTATCAAATTATTTAACTCAAGGGGTTAGCTGGTTAAACGCTATCGGTGGAATAGTATCTACCATTGCTCCAAAAGCCGCGCAGATTACGGCTCCGGCGGAAGCACTAAAAGTCGGCGGAGTTGTTACCGGCGCGGCTACCCCAGGCACATCTGCACAGGTGAACTTGCCGGATAATGTAATAGTATTGCCAGGCCAGGTATCAACGCAAGGCTCCCAGGCTATTCAAGCGCAAGACTTCTCATGGGTTATGTGGCTGATAATCGCCCTTCTCGTCTTAGGTGGACTGTATATCGTAACGAAAGGAAAATAACCAATGGACAATTTCATTCCGCCAGGCTTAGAAGCTCGTAACGTTGGCACATTATCACAGCTTAATATCAAAGACATCAAGTCGATGTCTTTCGAGGACATCATACAAAAGATAAACGCCGGAGATATCGCGGAGCCGGTAAAGTTTTCGCTTCCGCTTGATACGGCTACGGAGAATCTTCAATTAAATTTCGCTGGTAATTACTTCGGCGTTATAGACGCTTCCGATCAGTCCGCGGAAATAGCTGTTAAATTTAATAAACAGCAAAGTGAATCTCTTACATTCTCAAAAGGCCTTTACATGGTGCGGCCTTTTAACCAGGTATTTTTGACCTGGGCGGCGCAGACAAGTAAAACGATAGATATTATAATATCGGCCTACGCGAAAGAGCTGTTTGAGGTAATGGACTTTAGATCGGCCACGCAGTTGTCAGCCGATACTGCTGATATTCTCGATCAGATGAAAGGTGTAGCAACCGCGCTCGGATTCGATCTTGTAACGCTTGATACCGATCCCCATGTGGCAGTAGCCGCGAACACTCAAAGGCGATCTGTTATCATTCAAGCGGCCGCCGGAAACACTTCAACCGTATATCTCGGCTTCGATAATACTACCGCAACCACTAAATACGTTGTCGCGTTAAAGCCTGGCGAAATATACTCTATTGATGATTACCAGGGCGCGATCTGGGCTTCCAGCGCTACGGCAACGGATAAGATCAGCTACGGAGAGGTGTAATCATGGGGCAGAACGCTAAAATTTCAGAGCTTCCGGCAAATCCGGCTGTCGGAGATATAATATATCGCGCTCCTGCTACATACGGAAGTGATTTTTTTACCGGAGGAACGCCTAGTGCGAGTAGTGTAGATTTAGCTCCCGCCGCGCAAGCTTTTGACAATAACGCTGGGACTTATTGGGGCACGGGCGGCGCGGCTAATCCATATCCGCATTGGGTGAAATATGATCTTGGCGTGGGTGTAGCAAAAATAGCCAGGAGATTAACGATTACGCCTTATAGCGATGTCAGTGGTGGGTGTGTTGGAAATTTTACTCTTCATGGCTCAAACGATAATACTAACTGGACGCTTCTATATACAGGCACACACGCTAACAGCGGAACAATAGAAAATTACGACTTTGCCAATACCGTGGCATATAGATATTACAAAATAACTGTCTCAAGTGCGTATGCATCTAACGGCGACGCTACGCATAATTACGCGCTTATAGTTGAAGCTGAGATAATGGAATTTGCCGCAGGCGCAAAATGGCAAAAGTTAGCAATCGGCACAAGCGGCCAAACGCTTAAAGTTGCGGCAACGCTTCTGCCGGCCTGGACAACGTAAAGGAGCTATATGATCGATCTTATTGATAAGAGTAAAAATATCGGGGTTAATACTTTGATCGATAAAATAAACGAAGTTATTCTAAAAATCGATCAAGATTTAAAGGCTAAAAGCGATAAAATATCGGCGATAGAAACAAACGTAGTCGCTATCGATCAGGATCTAAAAGAAAAAACCGATAAAATATCAGCAATACAAATAGATGTGGCCGCTATTAAAGCAGTTGAGCCTATAACATGATAAGGCAAGTCAGCAGGAGGCCTTAGATAATTTATGATATCAAAGACAAGGCTCCGCGTTGTTATGGCTTCGGCAGTTGTCTATTTTTTCGTTACGATGATACTACGCCGATTCGTTCCGGATAACCTTCTCGGCGAACCGGCCAAGCCGTTAACGATTAAAACCCTGGCCGAAAAAGACGAAGGAGCCTCCGCGTAATGAATATATTCGATACGGTATACGCGATAATGAATCCGGCACAGCTCGGCATACAGGCCGGAGCCTCAACAGCAAAGCAGATCCTACCGGAACCGGAGTGGATCCTCACTCCCTACACCGAAGAACGCATGAAACAGATAGACCCTGCCAAATATCAACAGCTCGTAAAAGAATACGGAACCTTACAAGCGGACACACGCGGCGCATACGCGCAAGCCCTTAATCCTATTCCGGCACTTTCAGATATAAGTAAGTATGTATTGATCGGCGTTGTGGCAGTCGCGGTAATAGTCCTGTTCATAAAGAAAGGAAAATAACATGATGAAATTTTTTATCGGAATGTTTGTCGGCGCGGCAATAGTCTATGTTTTCTACCCTCTTATAAAGAACTCGCTGAATAAGCTATTCCGGCAGAACGATTAAGCCGTGGCCGAATCTTTTGAACTCGGCAAAGTCTTTTCAGTTAAAGGCTGGTATCAGTTTATCGGTATCATAGCGCGGATCGCGCTGATAGCCCTTTTTGTCCTGGCCTTCCTATTCGTATATAGCCTATTCGCTCCGAAAAAACCGTCCGTCCAGCAGAACCAGCCGCAGATCACCGGAGATCATGCCGCGGTAACCAATAACTACATACAGAATAAGGAAGCCGGAGCCTGGGAAGCTGGCGGCCATGCCGGAGTGATCCGGCTGGGCGATCAGAACGGCGGCTATGCCGGACTTGAACTTAAAAGGAGATTTTAACCATGCCGGAAGCTCCAGCATATAGCTTTGATACGCCACTCGGAAAGATCAAGATACAATGCCGGAAAGACGACAGCCATTTTTATTGCCATGTCAATTCGCCGTTTTATAAGAACGAAATCAAGTTTGAAAAGGCCAAATTGACAGAAGGAGTGCTGAAATTCGTTGAATGGCTAAAATAGGCGTTTTTAGCGTTCACCGTCGGAGAAGTGTATCGTTTAAACGCTATTAGAGGCACGATCTAAGGACACCGAAGGGTAACACATGGCTGAAAATACGGTATATGTCCACATGAGGACAAAAGACATTGAGATCCTCTGTAAGTGTGGCGGCAAGACATATCCGGTCGCGCATTTACTCGCTCATAGCGTAATAGAGGTTAGCGTGTTCTGCCGGAAGTGCGGCGCCATGGTAAAACAGTATAACAGAATGATCCAACAACGAAGGCCACATGATTAACAACCTTATGAAAAAAATAGCCTGTAATCCTTTATCATGCCTGGCGGCGTATCTTATCATTATGGGTATGCTGATCGCTCCGATATATGTGCGAATGGATAAGCTCGATGATAAGATCGGGAAGATCTACGAATACATGATAACCGGCCATAGGAGCCTCGATCTCGCTTCCGCGCTACCCTCTCCCCTAAATCTCGCCTTTGCGCGTAACCAGCCGCGCCCTACACAGTAAGCCAGCCTATCCAGGAGTAGTGTTAAACTTTTTTTCACTTCTCCCCTGCCGCGAGATCTCTTTCTGCTCCGTCGGAAAAAATAAAGTATCAGATCGTTTTTAACTTTTTATCCTAACAAACCCTTGACAAAAGCCAGATATGTGGTATATTATTTTCAAAAGCAAGGAGAACGAACATGAGCGAAATTAAGGAGAGGGGGGGTGAGAAAAAAATGGAGTTGGATATTCTATATACGAAAGAAGATATAGCGCGAAGATATACACTCGAGTTGACTACTCTTAATAACTGGGTATCACAGGGAAAAATCCCTTATGCCAAGATTGGCAAGAAAGTTTTATTCCCAGCCAGAGAGATCGAGAGGTGGGAGAAGCAGAGATTTCGGCCTGCTATCAAAACCACAGAGTTAACGAGCGTTATCAAAAGTGAGTAGTATATATCTTATGTTAACTAGCCAAGCACAAAGGTAATAACCTAACCTATTGCTATGCCGCCTGTTATGATTATATACGGATTACCTGTTGATAAGCTCATCTTCTTGATCTGCTTGCGGAGACTTATGAGGTTTTTTGCTGCGATTGATTATCTGCAACGTTTATTGATTCGATCACGAATTCTTTGCTATATGCCATATCCAGATCCGAATCATTACACTTAACACATCTGGTCGTTGGTTTATCTATCTGAAAAGCATGTTTACAGGTGCGGCATGTCAGTTCTATCTTTAAGACCTTGATATTAAGGCCTATTTTATCAAGCTCCGTGCCTTTTGTCATGACCCTGAAGGTCTCTGTGAGAGTTTCGGGTTTGACGTGGCTTAAAGGGCTTAATGCGGCGTTTATAGACGTTATTCTGGAGCCATTTGGGATGCTGTTTTGCTTAATATTCAACGCTCTTACAATCTCTTTTGCAAAGGTCAGATCATGCATTTTTAGCCCTCCTAAATCGCTATTTTTGAGCGGATCTCTTCAGGTATTCTCGTGGGCCTCAGGCTTCCATTTACACAGGCCCAGACCGCCTTACAAATGACTAAAGTGGACTCCCCCCTCTTTATCTCCTGTATGAAGGTAAGAGAGGCATTGCCCACTTTTTCAGGCCTGGTAAATACCCGGATTAAATCACCGTATCTGGCAGGGCTCTTATAGTCGATCTCGAGGCGTACCACAGGAAATAGTACGCTTTTCTTCGCGTACCCTACCAGGTCTATGCCAATTGAGCGGAAATACTCCGTGCGGGCTTCCTCAAGATGCTTTAAATAAGCGCCGTAATACACGACGCCTCCGGCATCCGTATCGTGGTAGTATATCCTTTTTTCCAGGTAAGGGTTCTTCATATGCTCAGTATAAGTTTTATGAACGTCAGTATGGCGTTCTGTGTAGATATTATAATCGGATCGAGCATCCTTGTAAATAATAAAGCGAATATTATCAATATGCCGTACGGCTCGATCTTTACCAGCGCCCCCTGGGCTTTTTCCGGCAATATTCCATAGAGTATTCTTGAGCCGTCAAGTGGAGGTATAGGAATAAGATTAAACGACGCCAGAATGATATTTACCTTAGTCATTACTACGAGGACCATCGTAATGATCGGGTTGGCGGTTACAACTTTGAACTGAAGCAGTAAGATGGATATGGTGGCGAGGGCTATATTTGTAACGCAACCGGCAAGAGATACACATATCAAGCCCACCCTGAAATTTCTCAGTTTTGAGTAAACGACAGGTACGGGTTTTGCCCACCCGAATCCTACCAAAAAGAGCGCCAGTGTTCCTATCGGATCCAGGTGGACAAGCGGACTAAGGGAGAGCCTTCCGGTGCGTTTTGCGGTATCATCGCCGAAAAAGTATGCGACCCAGCCGTGAGATACTTCGTGCAATATCACTGAGTACAGAAGCGGAACCACCAGTAATATAAACGCGATGGGATCCTTGAATAATAGTGACGACAGGCCCATAGTTGTATAGGTTCCGTTATTTTTTGGGATACTTATTGAGGATCTTGAGCAGAGAATCTGCCGATTCAGGCATATTCGCCATATCCTCAAGTAATATCTGCCTGGCGGAAAAGCTCTTGCCGTAGAGCGCGAAGTTGCCATCCCATTGCTGTGTTATCACGGCGCCTTCCAGCTTCACTCCCGCGAATAAACCGCGGCTTCTGGAGTATGATAATATGCCGCCCTTCATCTGTATGTCGGTCGATACTTCAGCGGCCCTGCCTACCGGACCTGCCGCAACGGATGCGTCAGCGCCAAGCTTGAATTGGCCGTCGAGTATACCGTCAACGCTCCTTCTGTTCATTATAAGCAGCACGAAGTCCGTCGCCTGGCCGCCTATCTGCCATCCGAAACTGCCGCCGGCCATCGTGAAGACGGCCGGTGGCGACCAATTACCGGTATCCTTAGCCCTTACCATTATAATGCCCTGGCCGTATTTCCCGCCGAAAATAAAACCTGCGGAGATGGTGTTCGGGAATATACATATCGCATGACAGCTTCTCAGGAGGTCTTCGGGTATTGACTGGTCCGGCATTTGCTGTATCTCGCCAAGCACCTGCCCCGCCTCCTTGACGAGTCTCCCCCATCTTGACTCAGCCTGAGCAGAAGGAGACGCACATGACACTATTATAGCGAAAACAAGCGCAGTAACGGCAAATCTTCTCATCTAATCCCCCTTTTTATTGTCAGTTATATTCATGACATTATAGATGGTGAGTTGTCTCTGTGTCAAGACGTTACGCGTGGTCGTTAGCGTAAAATATTTTACGCTGCCTTTTATTATAGAATTATTCCATTAGTGACGGTGATTTTATGTTATGACTACTAAAGTTCTTTTTGGCGGTCGTTATATTGCCTGTAGCATAACAATATTTGCATCCGAAGAGGCACGTGTCATTTACGCCTATATCCTTGAGACTACGCATCCGCATAATTTTCTTTGGCGGGGGTCTTTTTTCAATATGAGTTTGAGATCTGTTATCTTCGCGATCAGGCCGTCGTCGATACACTTTCCGTGCCTTATGCCGTATTTTTCCAGATCCGCTTCTTCCGCGCATGATTGCGCCTCGATCCCCGCTTCGCCTGCCCTCTTTCCGATCCATTTGATAAGCCTGTTATATGCCGATATCTCTCTATCCATTCGTGTTGTCATCTTTCTATACGGATCGATAAAACTGATGATCAGCCTGTTAGTATAGTCCTTAAGCCTTTCGATCAAAAAGGATAATCGTTTGACATGCCATTCAAAAGATATTATATCGGAAAGCAGAATAGGGTCGTAACGCCAGATGACCTTTTCTCTTCCGATCAGTTTGCTTAACTCTTGAAAAGTTTTTACTGCCCCCTGAACCGGCGGGCTTTTAGGGTCGATAGATCGTGGATAACCTATTATCGTTTGCTGGAAGTAGTACTTATACCCTCCCCTATCCAGCTCCGGGAGATATTTTATAAGCGGTCTCGGATCGCGCGTCCAGAAGACGATTGCACGGACATCCTGAGGTTTAAGGCTTACGTACGAGACCTGTTTTGCGTTGAACGGATTCGGAACGGTACAGTATCCGGCCCTTATCCTATTCATGAACCATTCCGAATAGAAAGCGGGTATATCCGTCCTTCTGCTGACGCTTATTATCTGACTTGATAGCAGTTTCATTGCCCCAGTATACGCCTCCAGGTAACTATATTCAACTCTCTCTAAAGATCGGTGGTTGCGAGCTTGCCTTTGGGTATTAATATGATATACTTAAAGCATTAAAATAAAGGAAAAAAAGATGAAGAAAGTTATTGCGCTTATTTTAGGCGGCGGCCAGGGTAAGAGGCTTTTCCCTCTCACCGAGTACCGGTCTAAACCCGCAGTTCCGATAGCCGCAAAATACCGGCTCATAGATATCCCGATATCGAACTGCCTCCACTCCAGCATCAAAGATATTTACGTGCTTACGCAGTTTAATTCGGAATCCCTGAACAATCATATAAATAGTACCTATCGTTTTGATTATTTCTCCACGGCATTTGTCAGGATACTTGCCGCCGAACAGACCGTGGATAATACAAACTGGTTTCAGGGAACAGCGGATGCCGTCAGAAGAAATATATTTCATCTTAATCTTAGGGGCGATGAATTGATAATGGTCCTGTCCGGCGACCATCTTTATAATATGGACTACCGCAAATTCATAGATTTTCACATAAAACATGCCGCCGATTTTACGGTATCCATGATACCGATAAAGACTAAAGAAGCCGATCAGTTCGGCGTGATCAGGATGAACCGGGCCGGCAGGATAGTCGGATTTAAGGAAAAACCCAAGAGTAAGGCCGAGCTCAAGGACTATATCCTCAGAAAGGCCGTAAACGGAGTGGGGGCTGCTTCCGGAGCGTACTGTCTTGCCTCCATGGGCGTGTACGTATTTAACGCGGATGTTCTTATCAAAGTCCTCGAAAGCAATGATGCGGACTTCGGGATCGAGCTCATCCCCCATTCGATAAAGAACTATAACGGCGCCGGATATATATTTGATAGCTACTGGAAGGATGTTGGCACGATAAAAGCATACTACGAAGTCAATATGGATCTTGCCGATGGCAAACCGTATATGTCGTTCTTTTATGACGGTTCGGTCTTTACCAGGCCCCGGTTTCTTCCCGTTGCCAGGATAACAGGCAGCAAAATAGAAAAATCGCTCATAGCCGAAGGGTCGATTATAAGAGGCGCCGGCATATCTCACTCTATCGTAGGCCTGCGTTCTATTGTAGGAAAAGGCTGCAAGATATCCAGGACGGTGCTTATCGGCGCCGATATGTATGAGAAGCCCGGCAGTAATGAACCTATAAAGATGGGCATCGGCGACGGCACGATCATAGATAAGGCTATAGTGGATAAGAATGCCAGGATCGGCAGGAATGTCGTGATAAAAAATATCGATAAGCTGAAAAATTTCGACGGCGGAAACTATTTTATAAGGGACGGCATCGTAGTCATTCCCAAGAACTCGATCATTAAAGACGGAACGCGTATCTAGTTCTTAGATTAGAAAATTGGCTAAGAACAATAGATCCCCTGATGGCTGTTTCTCTTCCGCAGAGTATCTTCTATCCTTTGTATCGTCCCTATCTTGTCCATAGCCCAGTTCGGAGCGATATGCTCTTCCCTGTTTCCCTGGCCTGTCATGCGCTGGACTATGATCTTCTCAGATAGGTTCTCCAAGAAATTACATACGAGATTCACATATTCTTCCTGTTCCAGGACTTTAACCAGGCCGCCGCTGTGAAGCTTTTCGAGCTCACTTCCTTTAAGGATGTGTAAGAGGTGTATCTTAACGCCGTCGACTTTCAGTTCGGACAGCTTTAGCGCGGTCTTGACCATGTCTTCTCCGGTCTCACCGGGAAGCCCGATTATTACGTGGACGCAAACTGGTATCGAAAACTTTCTGGTTTCGTTGTAAGCTTTTAAAAAATCGTTAAAGCTATGGCCTCTATTAATTGCCTTAAGGGTCCTGTCATGTATGGATTGAAGCCCGTATTCCATCCAAACTTCGTACCTGTCTTTATATGAGGCGATCAGTTTTAATTTATCCATATCGATGCAGTCGGGACGTGTTCCTATGGACAGACCAACGATCTCCTCAAACGGCAATATATTGTCGTAAGCCTCCTTCAGTTGTTCCACCGGCGAGTTGGTGTTGGTGAAGGCCTGGAAATAAGCGATGAACTTTGCCGCGCTTTTGGTCTTCTTCAGGTATTCTATCCGGCCCGAAAGTTGTTTTCCGATGGACTCTTTCGGGTCCGTATAAGAGGATCGTGAGCCATTTACGTTGCAATAGATGCAAGCTTTTGGGCATGAGAATCCGGCGTCCAGACCGATGCGGTAGACCCTGGAGCCGTATCTCTCTTTCAGGTATGAACTGTAATTATTGTAGAGCTTCACCTCGATCTCCTTACGCTATCCAGATATACCATAAGTATCGATACGGCCGCAGGCGTGACTCCGGAGATCCGCGATGCCTGGCCCACGTTTACGGGTGTGGCTTGCGAGAGTTTCTCTTTTATCTCTGATGATAGGCAGTGGATCTTTCCGTAGTCCAGGTTTTTGGGGATCTTTATCCTCTCTATCTTACCGAATTTTTCGATCTCTTTAAGCTGCCGCTTAATGAAGCCCTCGTACTTGATCTCTATCTCCACAACCTTCTTCTCTTCTTCCGAGATATCCACCCTCTCTTCTTCAGGTACCGCATCATCATACGACGTACCGGGCTGCCTTAACCGCTTTTCAAGGAGATTCTCCTTAAGCCTCTTTATTTCGGAAGAGATCCTTTTATCTTTCTCGACGGTTTTATTATATATAGCCTCATTCACCAGTCCGAGCTTATATCCGATAGACCTGAGCCGTAAGTCGGCATTATCTTCCCGTAACAGCAGCCGATATTCAACGCGAGAGGTGAACATCCTGTATGGTTCGTTAGTTCCTTTGGTTACCAAATCATCGATAAGGACACCTATGTATGCTTGTGACCGCTCGAGCACCAGGGGCTCTTTGCCTTTTGATTTCAGGGCGGCATTTATCCCCGCCATCAACCCCAGCGCCGCGGCTTCCTCGTATCCGGTGGTGCCGTTTATCTGTCCGGCCAGGTACAGTCCCGAGACGGCTTTCGTCTCTAGCGTCGGGTAGAGTTCTGTCGGATCTACATAGTCGTATTCAATTCCATAGCCTGGCTTTGTTATCTTTGCCCTCTCAAGGCCTTCAATGGACGTTACGATCTTTTCCTGCACGTCAAGAGGCAGGCTCGTCGATATGCCGTTCGGATAATATTGAGTAGTAGATATGCCCTCCGGCTCCACGAATACGTGGTGACGGACGCGCCCGGGAAATCGATGGATCTTGTCCTCTATGGACGGGCAGTACCTGACCCCCGTGCCTTTAATCACCCCCGTAAAGAGAGGTGATCGGTCGAGGTTTGACAATATTATGTCATGGGTATTCTTATTAGTGTATGTTATGTGGCATGGTGCCTGAGCTAGTTTAATCTTTTTGGTCCGAAATGAGAACGGCATTATCGGTTCGTCGCCATACTGAATAGCCATCTTCTCAAAATCGATGGTATTACCGTCCAATCTCGCGCAGGTTCCGGTCTTGAGCCGCCCCATTCGCAATCCCAGATCCTTTATACCCCTGGATAACCCTCGTGAATCAGCCTCCCCCATCCTTCCACCGGCCCAATGTTCAAGCCCTATATGTATCAATCCGTTCAGGAATGTGCCCGTCGTTATTATGATGCTGCCGGCATGGTACTTTTCATTGGAAGATGTCCTGACTCCCTCTATACATCCGCTTCTGACGATAAGGTCTTCCACCGTCGCTTCACGCACTTCTAGTCCGGGCTGTCCCAAGATAGCGGCCTTCATATACAGCCGGTAAGCCTCGATATCCACCTGAGCTCTTGTCGATCGTACGGCAGGGCCTTTCTTAGTATTTAAAGTGCGAAATTGTATGGCGCATGCGTCCGTAGCTATCGCCATAAGCCCGCCTAGTGCGTCGATCTCCTTTACAATCTGGCCTTTAGCCAGGCCGCCTACGGCAGGATTGCATGACATGAGGCCTATAGTGTCGACGCTCATAGTTAAAAGAAGCGTCTTTAGGCCGAGCTTTGCTCCGGCAAGCGCTGCCTCACAACCGGCATGTCCGCCGCCAATTACAATTATGTCGAATAGATTAGTCATAACTCTTGAGTTCCGCAAGTAATTAGTAACAATATTGTAGCATACTCTTGATTTTTTAAAAATATAATGTATACTTAATAGTGGATGACAACGGCTCACTGACCCGTTCTCGGGCCTATGGTACTACGTACCGCAAGACGCTGTTGCCATCCGGACTAATTCCCGCCATTGGTTAATAATGGCGGGTTTTTTATTTTATAGTTCGATTTATTGATATGGCGGGCTTATTCTACTTCGCTCTTAAGACGCTTAGATTACAGTAGGGTTTCGTAGGATTTCGCCAACTGGCTGAAGGAAACTCCTGGTTTCAGTTTGGTGAGCTTTATTTCTTACGCAGAGGAGCAAGGA
>JAHJHP010000013.1 GCA_018823705.1 Candidatus Omnitrophota bacterium
ACGAGAGGCTTATTGGTCTTTATGGCGTGCTGAAGCTTCTTCTTGAGCTCATCGAGCTGGATAATCTCTACAGTACCACGCTTGATCAGCTCCAACTGCTTATCAATATCTTTTTCCATGATCAGTATTTTACATCGTCGCTAATAGCAAAGTCAATATAATTGCCCTCTACTCTGCGGTCATAGGGGACGTGTCACTTTGGGACACTCCACTTTAAGCGGTAGTAGCCCAGGCTCCTGCCTACCTGCTTTCCTATCGGCAAGTAGGCAGGCAGGTAAGCCTGGGCTACTTAGAGTTATTTTGCTTGAGTGGAGTGTCCCAAAGTGACACGTCCCCTTTTTCCCATGCAGATTACAACGATGTACTAGCTGCTATCTCTGTAGCAAAATACGTTTCCATATTTCCATCTATATCAATCTTACTTATTGGTGGCAACTTAATTACGATGTCACCCCGCTTAAAATCGTTAAGGAATCTATCTCTATCCGTGGAATAGTTTTCAGCGCTAGGCGACATCTTTTGCATAAGAGCCATAACCTGAGCAAAATATATTGGATTCTCCGCACCTTGAGCGGTATTGACCAGCTCCAATGCCCCGAGAGCAAATACAACGTGTCCGGCAATAGATAGATATCCACCATTCGCATCGGCCGTATCTTTTATAGTGTAGGCGCGCTTCATAATATTTTGATAAATCCCGGCAGCGCCTTCCGCAGGCTTTCCTGTCTCCATTGCCCTATCTATCTCACCCTTAATGTTGTCAATATTCTCATTGGTCATTGCGTCGATATAGACAACTGTGTTCGCTTGATTTGCACCATCAGCTGCGAGGCTCGACAGCTTTTGATCAACCGCTCCCAGCGTGCCATCATAGAAAACGAGAGAAACGCCCCCCATATCATACTTGTCTTCAAGCTCATCGCGCACAGCCTTCCATGTTTTCTGGAACTTTCCCCTTAGCGAAATTAAATTAAGCCGGCATAATTTTTCCGATATCGGGATAAAGATAAACTTTTTGCCATCCGGGCTAAGGCCTCTCAAGACAGGCTTCGCGTCCTTTATAACACCAACGATATATCGTAGAACTTCAAGAACCGACTTAACTTCATCTCGATTTGCAGAATTCGCCTCGATAGATTCTATAAGATCTCTCATTGATTTTGTTCTAAGCTCAGGCATATCGACAATAATATTTTTAATTTCATTGAGCGCCTTAATATCCGTAATAGGCACACTAGAAACCAGTCCCGCAATGGCCGGCCCCGCGATCGGTTCTCTGATGCCCCTGATCGCCGCTCCCTTTGCGGCTAACTCTTCCTGATAAGTAGACGAAGTAACGCCTGTGATCGTAGCCATAATAGACGCATCCTGGCCGGTGCTCAGAACGACTTTAGTTCCGATAGGGGCGCCATTCTCATCGTATGCTTGTACCGAAACGAACCCGCTATAGACTATCACCTGTGTGCGATATGTGCCTGCGCTATAAGTTTCAGTAACTCTATCGGGTGATTGAAGAAGGATCGTCCCCTCTCCTACTCTCGCAATAATAGTATCGCTTTCGCCGGCTGATAAAGTGCGTACAGTGCCTATAATGATACCGTCTTCATTGTATTCCGCTATCGAAACGACACCTTCGCCGACAGAAATCGTGGTCCTGTAGACTTCAGGCGGATAGTCATCTTTGGAGAAAGATATCAACTCAGGAGATATAGCGACAATAGGCGCGACGGCTTCGACGGCCGCCTCAATCATTCTGGCCTCGTTCTCATCGTCCCTCATATCTTTATACGTCTTTATCAGATCTGCAAAGATCGGCATCAGGCTACGGATATCTCTTATAACAGCCGCCGTGAGCACCAGCGCCACAGTATTTGCGCGTGAAACTATGGTCGCCGCGCGCTCGTGCTCATTCGTGATGACGGCCATCTCTCCGACAAAGTTGCCGGGGTTAACTTCAAAATCTACGACTATCGGCTTGCCTGTCTCCCTATCTGTTACAACTATCTTTCCATTGGCGCTTCCTTCAAGGATTATATACATAACCTCTAGGTCGCTCTTATTCAGATCTACAATAGCGCCCTGCTTGATGATCTCCTCGTTTTCGGCATATTTTTTCGTGTTAATGCTATCCAGCTTCGTATCCATTAAGCCGGCCTTCTGCAGCGTAGCTTTGAAAGAACTGAACTCAGCCTCCGACTTTACGGTAAGTATCTTCTGATAGATCCTTTGCTGCACATGGACTTCGAACGCCTGTCTGCCAATCAGGCCTGCCAGTATCCGGTATGCCTTATATGCCTCGTCAAGCATGGACGGATCTGCAATCTGCGTCATTAAAAATGTTTTGTAATCTTTCATCGCCATGATCGCATTTCCGGCAGCCTCTATCTCGGCAAAGCTCTTTCCTTTTACCAGAGTTCTTGCTGAATCGAGCAAACGCATATCGCCATCAGTCGGCAAGTTCATCTGTTCGAGCGTCACATGAGGTCTATAGCCCATAAGATCAAGCATCGATATTATTCCCAGATTATTTATAGGCCCTTTAAGAGACGCTTCTGCATGGATATCTGCGCTGAATCCTCTCCCGTAGAAGGATATTGGGCCTATGTTCTGATTGACATGCAGTTCCACGAGCAGATCTTTAGCCTCAATCCCATACTTTGCGGCCAATACCTTCACGCGCGTTGCTATTATGAATGAGGAGACAATGGGATCCTCACGACCGGTGAGATTGTAGTGCGCCGTATCTACTACAATGCCGATATTACTCAGCGCGACCTTGTCCTGGGCAGCTACCCTTTCTACAATGCCGGTAAAGGTTTTCATAAAATCTTCAGCGGACGGAAATACTTTATTCTTGTCCTGATAATTTTCGAAAACGATCTTGAGGTCGGGCGCGTTTACTCTCGCATAAAGTACAAGGCCGGCATACTCATCTATCTTTTCCGGACTCGACAGATGCACAACCATCATCTTTGCCCCCATCCTCCCGGCCGTTTCGATCTGTTTCTGCATCATTGAGATATTGTCCGCAGGGTCCTCAAAGAGCTGCTTGTACTGAGTCTTATCATTGAGGGGCCCGACCAGCGGGGAATGGATAGTAATGGTAAGGCCGTGCTCCTCACAGATCTTTTTAATGTCATTGATCTCGGCATCCGATATCTCTTCTCCCATTCTGGCCGCGAAACCAAACGGCAGGAAATCGAATGGGATCTCTACGTTACGTATGCCCTCTTTAATAGCATATTCCAGGTACGGGACAAAACTCAATGACGAGACATCTCTTACCTTGGGATTCATAAAATCGAAGAACGCTGACCAGCTCAAACCTTCGACCGGCGGCCTTCTTATCTCATCCGCCTTCGGCGCTGTAAATACATACGGCTTACTATAGGCATTGAGCCAGTCTTCGACATTCTTTTCGGCATCTTCCGGATTTGAATGCACATAGATGAGACAGAGCTTGGCCAGTATATCAGGATTACCTTTAATCGTTCCTGACCTGTTCTTAACTATATCAAAAACGCGTAAAATCGTCTTCTCATCCAACGCATATCTGATCTCGGCTCCGTTCGGATCAGCGTACTTCCACGAGTTGACAATATTAATGATCTCTGTCGGTGTCACAACAAACGCGGCGGCGGGTGTTACTACCGGCGCCATCGCAATAGCAGGCTGGTTAACGCGAGCTATCAGGTCTTTAACCGTCATATATTCTACAACCTTACCCTCGCCCGCGCCGAATACAAGGCCCTCGCCAGCTATACCCTCTCCGGTTATATGAACTTCCTTGTCTTCGAAAATCAGGCTCTGTATGTATACCGCCGCTTTGAGCGCAGTCACATCGTTCTCGCTCAAAACCTCACTCAATGCAGTACGTATCTCCTTGCTTCCTATTAGCCTCTCAGGTATAGGCAACATCGCCGAAGCGATTATCGCGCTCAGTTTCTCTACTATTCCCTTCTCTCGACCGGAAAGCAGCGTGAAATAAGGGCTCTCATATCCTGTGTCATTCGCGAAGTTAGGTAATATGGTGATGTAGGAGATCCCTTCTTTCTTGAACATGTCGCAAAGGTTGTCGGTATGGAATCCTCCGATAATAAGTATGGAAGTCCTGGGTTTATCGATGGTCGTTCGTATGGCGCTAGATTGCTTCGTTTCGCTCGCAATGACCACTTCGTCATTGCGAGGAGCCGAAGGCGACGAAGCCTGCCTGCCTGCTGCCTGCCTATCGGCAGGCGGGCAGGCAATCTCAAAGCGGATGTTCTTCAAAAATGCCTCATCACGCTTAAAAGAATACTCATAGAATTTCGAGATCTCCTCGCGGTATCGGTCGATCTTGTCGATGTTCGGCCAGAGGACCGCATTCACATGATATCGCGGGGCGTTATCTCTGATGAAACGC
Organism: Candidatus Omnitrophota bacterium; assembly: GCA_018823705.1. Taxonomy (GTDB): domain Bacteria; phylum Omnitrophota; class Gorgyraeia; order 2-01-FULL-45-10; family 2-01-FULL-45-10; genus CAIMPC01. The sequence continues at coordinate 4,403 of JAHJHP010000013.1, forward strand.
TGATAATTGCCGATAGCAAATTCACCTTCATGCGCTTTATAGTACCTGTAATCATCCCTGGTCAAAGATATATTGAATATGTTCTTCATTATCGCCAGATTTTTGGAGAGGCGGGACAGATCTCTCTGACTGTCATTTTCAATGATCGCATCCTTTATCTTAAACTCCAGGATATCTTTCTCGTCCATAACCTTCGTCTTATCCATGGCCTCATATAGCGATATATAACCGATGTATTTGGACAGCTCGGGTAAACTGCTAAGATCTATTTTCAGCTTTTCTGCTTTATCCACGAGGTAATCGTAAAATTCTTTCTGGGAGATATTCTCCTTTTTAAACTCGACTGTCTTTACGACCAGCTCCTCCATCGCGTTCTTTGACAGCTTCCTCTGCAATGTATCTATGAGTTCGTCGCGCTCATTATTCGCCCTGTTGAAGTCTATAGCACCTTCTGCCTGCTGCGCGCGGTTCAATAGCGCTATATTATCGTAGGGCTTCATGTCGATCGACCTCGCCTTAGCCTCATCCAGTAGATAGGCAAGATAATCTTTGATACCCATATTATCGGCTTTGAACTGGGAATACTTCATATCGAAATCGAGAAGCTCTTTGGAATATATCTTGACCTTCAGATTTGTGAGTACGTAGCTGAGCGATTTTAGGGATTGGTCGACTTCTTCTTTATGCAGCAGGGAGTTTCTGTAGACTTTCAGGTTCTCGATATAAAGCTCAGGGTCTTCTATGCCCCAGAGGATGGCTTTATCGGGGTTATTTATAGCGAAATATTCGGCGCCGTTTATCAGGCCTTCCTTAACGAAATGATCGGCGGTTTTTTCCCTTATTCTCTTGTCTACTATATCGGTAAATACGGTCAAGTCATATTTTCCCACGCCGCCCTCGAGATTAATTGAACTTATCCCGTAATTATCATTCACGTAAGCTATAATGTCAGCGATCTTCTTCTGAGCGCCGTAGTTACAATGCGCATCCTGTATTTGAATCACTGTCGCTGCCCCGGGATGAGCGCTCCAGGCATCTTTGACCATACCCAGAGATTGCGGAAGAGCGAATGTCCTGGCTTTCAGTTCTTTAAATAAGCCCGGACTGACAGGACTGACAGCTCTATCAGAACCGACGCTAGTAAGCTCTGAGGGCGCTCTGTCAGCCCAGGCTAAATTGCAGGAGAGTGTATTAACCAAAAAAGCCGTCACGGTGATCATACATACGATCACGATGTACGGCTTACTATGGTGTGACCCGATACTCAGACTATTAGATCTAGCGTCTATCATATCTAATACCTTCTGTTTACCCCTCTAAACAGAAGTATACCCTACAATGTTAGGTTAGACAATGCTGAATAGGTTAGTATTTGATGTCTTAACATTTAGTGAAAAAGAATATCCTACTTCGCTCTTAAGACATTCAGAATATAGTAGAGCTTCGTAGGATTTCGCCACCAATGAAAACTATGGGCTCATTTTTTCAGTATCTTGCTGAATTCCTTGGTCAAGGCAGGAACTATTTCGAAGATATTGCCGACTATGCAATACGTCGCGACTTTAAATATCGGAGCGTCGGGATCTTTATTGATCGCTACTATGACTTTCGAGGACTGCATTCCTATGAGATGCTGTATCTGGCCGCTTATACCGCATGCTATATAGAGTTTTGGGCATACGGTCTTACCCGTCTGGCCGACCTGGTGCGAATAGGGCATCCAACCGGCGTCTACGGCCGCCCTTGATGAGCCCACCGCGCCTCCAAGAACCTTGGCAAGTTCTTTGATGATCGAGAAGTTCTCCGGTGAGCCCAGGCCTCGGCCGCCCGATACTATGATATCGGCTTCAGCCAGGTTTACCGTCTCTTCTATCTCTTCGACTATATCCAGGAGAGTAGTTCTTGAAGTCAGGATATCTGCCGGATATTTCCTTCTAATGATCTCTGCCTTATGGCCTTTATGTATTTCCGCTTCTTTCATGACCTTGTGGCGCACTGTGGCCATCTGCGGCCTGTGGTTGGGGGTTATTATGGTGGCCATGATATTACCGCCGAATGCGGGACGCGTCTGAAGTAATAGCCTGTCCTTTTCGTCAATATCGAGGCCTGTGCAATCCGCCGTAAGGCCGGCGTCTATCTTTATCGCGACTCTGGATATAAGGCTTCGGCCGATCACAGTCGCTCCGCAGAGGATAATCTCGGGCTTAAATTCCTCCGCCAGGCTGACTATAACTTTGGTGTAAGGATCATCCTGATAATTTTTAAGCGAGGGATCATCGACGACATAAATCTTATCGGCGCCTCTGGCGCTGAGCTCCGCCAGCTTAGGCTCGATCTCGTGCCCAAGCATAACCGCGCATAGTTTTACGCCAAGCTTCTTCGCAAGCTTCTTGCCTTCTCCCAGCAGCTCAAAAGATATGGTCTGTATCACTCCCTTCTTCTGTTCACAGAAGACCCATACGTCTTTGTAGGAGCCAATATCCTTGGTAGCCGGGGCAACGTCTTTTTTAATTTCTATAGCATTGAATTTACAGGCGACTGCGCACGCGCCACACAGAGTGCACTTGCCCATATCGATCACGGCCTTTTTGTTCGCCATAACTATAGCGCCGAACGGGCAGGATTTCACGCAGAGTGTGCATCCCGTGCATTTATCGAGTAGTATTGTAATTGATGCTGCCATAAACAACTTTCGGCGTCATTGCGAGCACGAAGTGCGAAGCAATCTCGTTTTTATAGATTGCTTCGTCGGCCTTCGGCCTCCTCGCAATGACGGTTCGTTTAAATGATTATGTCTTTGAGTAATTGGACCAGTTCCCTGGAGACGTCGGCGGCGTCGCCTTTTATCATCTCCCCGCCTTTTCTCGGAGGCGGTGAAAATATCTTTACGACCCTTGTCGGCGAACCGTCAAGGCCTAATGACTTCGGATCAGCATCGATATCATCGGCTGTCCATTTTGTGATCTTGGCCGACTTCGCTCTCATCATCCCTTTGAGCGACGGTAACCGCGGCGAATTTATCTCTTTGACTACCGTAAATAGCGCCGGAAGCGGAGTCTCCACGATGTCGTATCCTTCCTCCGTCATGCGCTCGACCCGCGCCCTATTATCTTTTATCTCTTCTATCTTCTTTATGTAAGTGACCTGCGGGATGTCGAGGTGGGTGGATATGCCGGGCCCCACCTGCGCTGTGTCCCCGTCCGAGGCCTGCTTTCCGCAAAGTATGATGTCGAAGCCCTCTATCTTCTTTATCGCGCAGGATAGTGTATAACTCGTCGCCCATGTATCTGAACCTGCAAACTTGCGGTCGCTCACAAGTATGCCTTCGTCGCATCCGAGGGAGACAGCTTCTTTCAGGGCGTTCTCGGCCTGCGGCGGACCCATCGTAATAACGGTCACTTTGCCGCCGAAACGCTCTTTAAGCCTCACCGCTTCCTCTATCGCGTAAGCATCAAAGGGATTAATGACGCTCTCGACCCCGTCACGGATCAACGTATTTGTGACAGGATCTATCTTAACGTCTGTGGTATTGGGGACCTGTTTGATACATACGATTATGTTCATTTTTCAGATTTAATACTCTCTTTGATAAGGTTTGCGGCTATCACATTGCGCTGGATCTGGTTCGTCCCTTCATAAATCTGGGTGATCTTCGCGTCTCTCATATATTTTTCAACCGGATAATCTCTCATATAACCGTAACCGCCCAGCACTTGTACTGCATCCACCGTAACTTTCATCGCGGTATCGCTTGCGAATAGTTTGGCCATCGCCGACTCTTTAGCTACGGACTTCGCGCCCGAATCGACCATCCTGGCGGAAGCATACACTAGCGCCCTTGCGGCCTCTGTCTGGGTAGCCATATCTGCAAGTATATGCTGTATAGCCTGGAAACTGGAGATTGGCTGGCCAAACTGTATTCTCTTACGGGAATAACTGATCGCCTCATCGAGGGCGCCCTGAGCTATTCCTACGGCCTGGGCAGCAACACCCGGGCGGGAACTGTCGAAAGTCTTCATCGCGACTATGAATCCCATGCCTTCACGGGATATAAGATTATCTTTGGACACCTTGCAGTCGGTAAATATGACTTCGCGGGTGGCGGAGGCCCGGATACCAAGTTTCTTCTCCTTCAGCCCGAATTCCATCCCCTTGGTGCCCTTTTCGACTATGAGCGCGCTGGCGCCTCTTGCGCCTTTCGCCTTATCGGTCATAGCTATCACTGTATATATATCGGCTTCACCGGCATTCGTTATCCACTGTTTAGTGCCGTTCAATATGTAGTGATCGCCCTCTTTCCTTGCGGTAGTCTTGATGGAGCCCGCATCGGATCCCGCTTCGGCCTCTGTAATACAGAAAGCCGCTATTGTACCCTTTGCCACCATCGGGAGGTACTTCTTCTTCTGTTCCGGGCTGCCGTAAAGAAGTATAGGAAATGTCCCGAGGCCCGTACCGGCAAACCCGAGCGCTATCGCTCCGCAGGCCCTGGAAAACTCCTCAGCAACGATGCACATCTCCGTTATGCCACCGCCCAGGCCGCCGTACTCTTCGGGGATATAGACCCCAAAAAGGTCACTGTCGGCTATAATTTTCATTATATCCCAGGCAAACTCTTCGCTCTCATCGTACTTTGCCGCGACGGGCTTGATCTTCTCCTGGGCTATCTTACGCGCCAGTTCCTGTATCATCTTCTGCTGTTCATTAAATAGATAATCCATAGGTTCTCCCTTTATCTTTCGACTTCATCCGATTAAAACGATATTATGTAAATTTTTTTGTGACAAGCGTTGCGTTATGGCCGCCAAAGCCGAGGGCGTTCGATAAAACAACGTTAATCTTATGGGCGCGGGGCTTATTTGGGACATAGTCGAGGTCGCATTCGGGGTCAGGCGTCTCGTAATTTATCGTCGGCGGTATTATGCCTTGCTTAATGGCAAGCGCACACGCTATCATCTCCACCCCGCCTGCCGCGCCGAGAAGGTGTCCCATTACGGACTTCGTTGAGCTTACAGCCAATTTCTTAGCATGGCTGCCGAATACCTTCTTTATGGCAAGCGTTTCGATCCTGTCATTATATATGGTGGAAGTACCGTGAGCGTTTATATAATCGACATCTTCAAGCTTTATGCCCGCATCCTTTATGGCATATTGCAGGCACCTTATGCTTCCATCACCCGAAGGGTCAGGGGCCGTCATGTGGTAAGCGTCACCGCTCATCCCATAACCTATGATCTCACAGTATATCGTAGCATTCCGCTTAATAGCATGTTCCATCTCTTCCAGCAGGACTACGCCTGCGCCCTCACCTATCACGAATCCATCCCTGTTCTTATCGAAAGGCCTTGAGGCCTTCTCGGGGCAATCGTTATATGCCGTAGAAAGCGCCTTTAAAGCGCAGAAACCGCCGAATCCCATATGCGTAATGGCAGCTTCTGAACCGCCGCAGATCATCCCATCGGCTTCGCCTCTCTGTATTATCCTGAAGGCATCACCTATCGCGTGATTACCCGTGGCGCATGCTGTCGCGACCGCGGAGTTCGGCCCTTTAAGCCCCAGCGTGATAGAAGCCTGCCCGGAAGCCATATTCACTATCAGCATCGGAATTAAAAATGGCGATATCCTGCTTGGGCCCTTTTCCGGGCCATAGGCAATAAATTGGCTGTGTTCGGATTCGACTGAATGGAGGCCGCCTATCCCGGAACCGATCATAACCCCGATCCTGGTGGGATCTTCTTTGGACATATCGAGCCTGGAATCGATCATGGCCTTTTTGGCAGAGACGACCGCAAATTGGACAAAACGATCCATTCTCTTGATCTCTTTTGGGGATAGGTACTCAGATGGGTTGAAATCATTGACTTCGGCCGCGATCTTGCATACGAAATACTCAGGATCGAAACAGCTAAGGCGTCTTATACCGCTCTTTCCTTCGAGTATGGCCTTCCAGAAGAGCTCAATGCTGCTGCCGACAGGCGACACAACGCCGAGCCCTGTTATTACGACTCTCTTTGTTTTATGCATCGAAATACCGGTGTTTACTTGCCGGCTTTCTCTTCGATGTATCTCAGAGCATCTCCTACAGTGGCAAGCTTCTCGGCTTCTTCATCCGGTATCTCCAGCCCGAATTCCTCTTCTAAAGCCATTACAAGCTCAACTGTATCGAGCGAATCTGCGCCTAGATCGTCCACAAACTTCGCATTTTCAGTAACTTCTTCTTTCTTAACGCCAAGCTGATCCGCTATTATCTGTTTGATCTTGTCCTGAGATACGTCCACTTTTGCTCCTCCTTGTTTTACTGCGTTTGCTATCACTCGCTTCGCTCGGGATGAAACCCCGAGTTCAGGCACAGGGTTTTACATCACCATTCCGCCGTCAACCTTTATGGCCTGACCGGTTATATACGATGACTCGTCACCAGCCAAAAATAATGCGAGATTCGCAACATCCTGGACCGTCCCGAGCTTACCGAGCGGTACGAACTTGAGCATCTCGCCTTTTACTTCGTCTGAAAGCTTCGCGGTCATATCCGTCTGAATAAAACCGGGCGCTATTGCGTTGACCCTCACGTTCCTCGAAGCGAGCTCCTTAGCTACCGACTTAGTGAACGCTATCAGGCCGCCCTTCGATGCCGCGTAATTCGCCTGGCCGGCATTTCCCATTATACCTATTATAGAGGCCATGTTAACTACCCTGCCGTCTCTCTGCTTCATCATTATCTTAGATACGGCCTTGGTAAAGTTAAAAGCGCCTTTTAGGTTAACAGCCAGAACCAGATCCCAATCGGCCTCCGACATCCTGACTAAGAGTCCGTCCCTGGTAATGCCCGCGTTGTTAATCAGTATATCGATTTTCTTAAATTTGTCAAGGGTTTTTTGGGTGAATTCATCGGCCTCGAGCGCCCTGGTCACATCAACGACACCCGTTAAGGCCTGGACACCGCATGCTGCTATCTCTTTTCCGGTAGCCTCAAGAGCCTCAGCGTTCACATCGCATATGGCTACGTGAGAGCCCTCCCCGGCAAATCGCAGGGCTATCTCCCTGCCAATGCCTCTGGCTCCGCCCGTTATCAGTGTCACCTTATCCTTTAATCTCATACTGTCCTTTCTATAAAAACTTCAGCCTATTTTATATATAAACCGATTTTTGTCAAGTCAATTCACTTTTAACGGCAGGATATGGCGCCATTTATCCGCGAGGATCTTACAGTTCTTCTTCAGCAAACCGTAGTCATCCTTGACGATCTCTCTGTAGCCTTTCATATTTCTCGTCCTGCCGCCATTGCCGACATGCATCGCCTCCACTTTTACCACCACATTCTTACAGCCGGCGTCAATGCTCTGCAGGGATATGTCGAGATCATAACAGTGCATGTAACCGAATGCCTCATCCAGGCCGCGCACTCTTTCAAGAAGCTCTCTTTTTATTACGAAACATAATCCGTCCACCACCGCGACCTCCGCCACATCCTCAGTCATAACCGGCCCAAGATCCTCCTCGTTCTGCAAATTATGCTTCAGGCCCGTTTCGTTAACACAGCCCGTCTTAAATATCTCTTTGCGGCCGGCGATCCCCGCTATGCCTATCCTGGGATCGGCATCCATCACAGAGATTATCTTTCCGAGCCAATCATTTTCAAAGATAACAACGTCGTTATGTATCACGGCCATGTAGGAATATTTAGCCGCTTTCAGGCCCTGGTTTATACCTACTATAGGGCCGACATTAGTCTCATTCCTTATGTAATTGATATCGGCTTCACCTTTGATGGACTCAAAGTATTCCCTAATATTGGGCTTTGAGCCATTATCGACTATAATTAGCTCGAACGGAGCGGTCGTGTTTTTGATTATGGATTCTACCGTAAGGCGGGTATAGCCCAGCTGGTTCCATACAGGTATTATTATACTCGCAGGCTTGTTACTCATGTATCCCCATAGTCTTTTCCAGATCGAACCCGATCACTTTCACCAGAACCAAGGTCCTCATCAGGTCATCCTTTCCGGCAAATAGTACCTGTATATAGTTATCGGAATACCCCTTGAGCAGGCCGGTACCCCTATCCCTCTTCGTCTCAACGAGAACTTTCAGCTCTTCACCGAGAAAACTTCTTCTATAAGCATATGCAGCCTCACATGTCATCGCTCTCATTCTGTCATATCTTTTTTTGATTATCGGCTTATCAACCATATCCGGCATATCATACGCAGGAGTGCCCTCCCTCCTGCTGAATGTAAATATGTGCGTTCTTGAAGGCGATATAGCCCTCACAAAAGCCATCGTATTCCTGAATCTCACGTGAGACTCACCGGGGAAACCTATTAAGATATCGGTAGTCAAGGCTATTCGCGGGATCCTGGCCCTTATCCTGTCTACCAGCGCTTTGTATCCCTCTGAAGTATATGGCCGGTTCATGAGGTTCAGGATATCATCATCGCCCGACTGGAAAGGTATATGCAGGTGAGAGCACATTTTAGTACTGTTGGCCATAAAATCTATCAGCTGGCCGGTGACGTATTTTGGCTCTATCGAACTCAGTCGTATTCTGAAGTCACCATTAATCCGTTCTAGAGCTCTTAAGACTCTCACCAGGCCGGTGGACCTTAGCCCGACCCTTCTGGCAATACGCCTAAAGCGCCTCTCCCTGCCCCACGCTCCGAGGCATATGCCCGTAAGGATTATCTCCTTAAAACCCTTCCTTACAAGGCCGGTAACCTCTTTGACTATCCTCTTAACGGATTTTGATTTTAATCGGCCCCTTACCATCGGAACCTTACAGTATGAACACCTGTTTTCACAACCATCCTGGATCTTGACGTATGCTTTTGAATGGTCTTTGAAGTCAGTAACGATAAGTTCTCTCGGACGCCCTGTCCGTATATGCCTTATTTTTCCGCGTACTACGTCAGCAATCCTGTTCTTCCCGGAGTTTCTTAGCACAGTGGATATGCCTGGTATGGCTAAGAGGCTCGAGGAGTCTCTTTCGGTCAAACAGCCCGTAACCACTATCCTGGCATTCGGATTAGCTCTGTGGAATTGTCCCATGACGCTCTTTGACTCTCTATCGGCTTCTCCGGTAACGGTGCAGGTATTGACTATATATATGTCGGCCATATCTCCGGGCACGGATTCTTCAAACCCGGCCTTAACGAGAAGCTCCCGCATAGCCTGCGACTCATACTGATTGACTTTACAGCCAAGCGTATGAATATGAAATTTTTTTCCGTTAGCTCGTGAGTTCATAATTTAATATCGCCAGCATAAATAGCCCTGCCGTGTCGCTCTTCAGGACACGCGATCCCAGGCTGACCACTTTAAACCCGCCTTCTTTCGCTCGAGCGACCTCGCCGGGAGTAAAGTCTCCCTCCGGACCTACCGCTATGGCAATCTTGCCGGGGCCAAATCCGCTCAAAGCGTCCTTGAGTTTTATCGCGCCGTCATCCAACGTGGCGATGAGCGCCAGACCAAAGCCGGCTGCATCAGCGCTCGCATCTGCGAAGTTCTTTACAGGCCCTATATCCGGTATGTCGGCACGGCCGCACTGCTTTGATGCCTCCATAGCTATCTTGCGCCACCTTTGTACGGACGACGCCTTCTTCGCTTCATCCCAGATAGGAATGGTCCTTTCCGTGACAAGCGGAATTATATTCGATACGCCAAGCTCCGTCGATTTTTCGACTATATAATCCATCTTATCTTTTTTAGGGATCGCCTGAAGCAAGGTGATACCGTAAGCCATCCTGCCATGCGGCGTCCTGACCTCGACTATCTCTATAGTAACGGACTTTCTCCTGATCTCTTTTATGAAGCCCGCATATTCCTTGCCGGTCCCATCGAAAGTCACGACCTTATCGGACGCTTTAAGCCGCATCACATCTATTATGTGATGAGCTTCTTTACCGCTGATATTGATAAGGTTTCCCCTGACAGACCCTTCAGGAACGTAAAAACGGCTCATTCCGCCGGGACCATTATCGGATATTTAATCTTCACTTGTGGTCCCCTATTCTTCGCCGAATACTTCAGCTTCGAATATATAGACATCCGTAGACGGGTCCTTCCACGCATCGGGCGGGAGTCCCGCCTTATTGGCGCATAGGCTCGTCATAAATTTTTCCTTATTCCAGCCCGCCTCTACGGCAACCTGGGGCAAATATACACCGCTTCTTCCCTTACGGCGCACCAGGACTCCATGGCCCGGTATCTTTATCTCATCGATATTCGATATCTTTTTTAAAGGCGACAACACCGATATTTCCAGCGCTACTTTATCTATCTCGCCGGGTGAAAGTGCCTTAAAACGCGGATCGCCCGTGGCTGCCTGTATCGCCATATCGGCTACGGTCTGATAGAGCGGGCCCTGCGCCATCATATTGCCGATGCAACCTCTCAGCTCGCCGCTCTCCTTCAGAGTCACGAACGCGCCAAACGGCTTATTCAGCACGGGATCGCCCTCCGTAAAGCTTGCGCGTTTTCTGTCGTCAACAAAACTCTTTATAGAACCGCGGGCTATATCCAATAGTCTCTTCCTCTGAGATTCGTTTAAGAGCATCTGCTTTTCTCCTTCTTTCCCGGGACTATCGACGACCGACCGCGGGCCCTTATATATCACCGCGCTCACATACCCGACAACTCTGGACTTATCCCCGGATATGTCGCCGGAATTCGCGTATTTCAAAATCTTAACGTCTTTAAATCCTAATTTCTCACCGGCCAATAACGTAGCTGCTATCGGCATAATACCGCAGGCTTCGTACTTGCCAAGCCTCGCAGCCTCAAATATTTGCCCGGCATTCATATTACTGAGATCTACTATCAGGCGCCCATCGATCAAGTTCGCTTCATCATAAGGATGATAGTGCGACAGGTCTGTGCTCGCGACTATAAGACAATCTTTCCTATCTTCCAGCGCCGCAGCTAAAGCGCCAGCCAGGATCTCGGCATCAGAATAGTCTTGAGTCCCGAAAGCTATCGGGACTATTGAAGCTCCGGGAAACGCGAGCTGAATAAACGGTACCTGCATCTCAACGGAATTCTCTCCGTTAAATGCCTCAGGCTGAAAGTAGATGCGGCCGTTTCGCGACCTTATGGAAGCGGCAAGTTCAGAATCCACGGCGATATCGCCAAGAGGCGTCCTGAAAGCGCCTCTATCATATATCGCTATACCGTCAAAAATCTTTCTGTGGCTAAAGCCTATGATGACTACCGTCTTAATGTCTCTATTTTCCGCGAGCTTATAACCATAGGCGGCCATAGATCCGGAAAATCGATAACCGGCGTGAGGCGAGATTAACGCGAAGATCCTGCCTTCGACCTTTTCCGGATTTACGGAGTCCAGGTAACCCCGCAGAAGTTTTGTCAACTCCTCTTTAGACTCGGGATACCAGCTTCCCGCAAGATTCGGAGCCTTAACATCAGAAGCCATAATCGGAGTAAATGATAGGGACATTATGGCCGTTGCAAGAAACAATATGCGAAAGAAATTATTTAAAATAATCATAGCTCCTTATCCTTTTGCTTCAACATAAGGGAAAGGATCCTTAAGGAAAACCTTAATAACAACCTTAAAGAAAACCTTTCCAGAAAAGGTTTTCTTTAAAAGCGTTCGGGCGCTAGCCCCGCCTTCGCTAAAGCTTCGGCGGGCCGAAGCCAAAAGCCCCGCCATCTGTCTATTTCGGGCGGGATCCCGCCCCTTGTTCTGTTCCGGGCGGGACAGTTCCACGCTTTTTG
>JAHJHP010000014.1 GCA_018823705.1 Candidatus Omnitrophota bacterium
AAAATATTATTAAAAAAAACAAGTTTTTATACCCTTTAGGGTATATACAAGAAGACCCTCCCAACGACATGCGGGAAGGTCTATTAAGCACGATTTCCTAACTTCCGATATTTCAATATATTACAACGCTACTACTTCGCTGTCAACCATTTAAAGCATTCCATTGGTTCTCTTAGTTCCGTATAGTGCTAGGGAGCTTCGCTTTAGTTGCCTGCTCTACGAAGCACCCGGTTATTTAAGAGTTGATTGCGAAGTAGGGGGGCACAGGATTGAATTTTTGAGTTGGCTAAAAATGCATTTGTTTTAGAATTTTATACTCAATTTCCCACCGATAGCATGAGAGCTCATATTCTCTTGCCCTATTCGAGTAGGGCCGCCTTTTAGGATACGTGTTAAATCTGCCGCTATAACAGCGTTTTCTACTCGCGACACGTTAAGCCATACCCCAAGCTGATAGTAGGCGCTTATTGATACGCGGTCATTAATGTCATATGTTAATGCAATATCTGTGTCGAATTGTGGCACAAAACCGATATTTCTATCGTGGATGACAATCCTGTCGTTTAGATTCAGAAAGGTCGCCGCCCCTCCTCCCGTGGTGCCGGCGGCGTTAATTATTTCCTGCTCGCCACGAAGATAGGATTGCCTGGCATAAAGACCGAAAGTTTGCCGCAATAGCAGAGACAGTTTCCGGAATAAATACACTTTACCTTTAACGCCAAGATGGGCGCCAAAAAGATGGTCGGTTAATTTCTCGACGGTTCGTGATGTAGTGTTATTGTTAAATCCCGCATTAATGCCTACGGTGGCGAGCGAATAATTTTGACGAAAATTAACATAGGCAGGGCCTGCAAAGAAACCTAATTCCGCATTTTTAGACTGGATGCAGTCATAACTGGCATGCAATGCTATTGAATGGGTGTAAAATTTGTACGTCAATTTAGCGCTTCCGGTCGTACCGTCGATTGGTGTGGGGTTGGCATGCAGAAAAAATCCTCTGGTCAGGTTTGAACCGCGCAGCCCGCCATCTATAAAGGCCATGGCCGTCAAAAATCCCGGACCACCGTCATATCCCGGCAACGACCCCTCCATCAGCCTCTTCTCGGCAAAGTATTGGCCAAATACCGCCTCCAGCCCTACATTCTTTTTGAGAGCGTATTTTGCATCAATGGAGTAACCGCCGCCCCATCCATCAGTGGAATACTTGATCGGACTTTCACCGCCATTAAGCCCCGCGGCGCGAATACCCCAATCGCCTACGTTCGCAATTTCGAAGTTCCTGCTTCGGTCAAAGTACACACCGGCGCCTTTTACGTCCATGGAAAACAAACCTTCGCGATTTGTCTCGGAAGAACTGCTGTTTTCGGCGGCATACGCGCCAAACGAAAGCGCGGCCAAAAATGCATAAAAGAAGAAAACGCAGGATATTTTGCGGGGCATTGACCACCTTATTATTTATAAATAGTCTACCACACAGCATCTAAAAGTCAATCTACTAGGGGGAGCACTACGGTGGTATAAAAAACAATGGCGGCGCCGGAGCCGGAGGCTCCGACATCAACCACCTTTTTCAAGAGAAAAAGGTGGCGGAGAGATAGGGATTCGAACCCTAGGACCCCTTGTGGAGGTCACGCACTTTCCAGGCGCGCCCGTTCGACCGCTCCGGCATCTCTCCGCGTAATATTCAGTTACAGCTTAGTTCTTCTCAAAATACTTTTTTAATAATGCGTAAAGTTGATCATTGCGCTTAAAATTTTCGGTCTTCCAGGACGCGGCCATCCTGCTTTTATGTTTTGGCCAGGCGCTGGAAAACGTCTCCAATCCGGTTAGCGGCCCTTTGTGATTGACCCATTCGGGGCTCTTCACATAACGGAATATTCCGTCCGGATGTATGGCGGTTGCCACGCTCTTGTAAGTCCAATAGGTCCAGCTTATCCCGTAACGCTCAAAAACATCCAGGAGGTCTTTCGTCCACTTGAGCTCGCCATAATGGCCTCCCCTCCAGTTTATCCCCACTTCGCCTACGAAGAGAGGCACGTTGACCTTATCAGCCAGCATACGATACGGAAGAGATATAAGGTCCAGGCTCTTCCTGGACCACGGTATATTATATACTCTGCCGGGATAAGTTAAATCTTTTTCGAAATTAAATACATAATCGGTAATGGGATAGGCATGAACGCTGAATGCCGTATTCTCGTCTTCGGGCTTGCCTATAAAATCAAGCCTCTGGCCGAATATATTACCCTCAAGGAATATTATATGCCTGGTGTCGATATCTCTTATCTCTTTCGTTACACGGAGGTAAAGCTCCTTCAATTCCTTTTCCTTATGTATATCTATCACAGGCTCGTTTAATATGTCGTAACCTGCCACCGCGCTTACGTCCTTATAGTGGCTTGCGAGAAAGTGCCAGAGCCGCGCATATCTCTCTTTATTCGCGTCGCTGGTAAATAACTCGGGTTTGCCAACGCAATCCGAATGCCAGTCCGGATTCTGCGCGCCGGGAGCTGCATGCATGTCGAGAATGCAGTAAAGCCCGTGATCCTGGCACCATTTGACCGCATTATCCAGGACTCGCAGGCCTTCTTCATTAAGGCTGAACGGACGATCCTCGTACTCTATGAGCCGGTAATTGAAAGGGAGGCGCACACAATTAGCTCCCCACTCTTTGATCAGGTTAAAATCATATTCGTTAATGAACGACCTGCGAAAGGACTTTGTGAACTCCTCCAGCGCCTCTTTGCCAAGCGTCTTCTCAAACTCCTGCCTGAAGACTTTTTCCGGCAGGTTACGGCCGCCGAGAATATAGCCTTCCATCATAAGCCATCCACCCAGCGCGACGCCTCTCAGCACGACGGTCTTGCCCGTCTCGTCAACGATCTTTGTTCCGCTTGTCTTCAGGAAGGGTAATTTATTGTGCATTCTATTTGCCATCGGTAAAACGTTTCTGCGCCATATGCTCCAGGTCATTCCTGTATGTCAAAAAAGCAGCGCAAACAATCGGGTCAAACTGCGTTCCTGATTTTCTCTCGATCTCTGCCATCGCGTTAGTAAAACTCATCTTTGGCCTATAGGGCCTGTCTGTAGTCATGGCGTCAAAGGCATCGGCAACAGCGACGATCCTCGCCAGAAGAGGGATCTCGTCCCCTTTTAATCCTCTGGGATAGCCTGATCCGTCATAAGCTTCCTGGTGCGACCAAACCACATCCTTGATATCTTTTAAAAACTCGATGCCTTCTATTATCTTGGCTCCGCGTTCGGCGTGCTTCTTGATCTCCTCAAAATCCTCATCGGTAAGCTTGACTTTTTTGAGAAGCGCGTTATCTATGTAGATCTTTCCTATATCATGCAGTATGCAGCCATATCGCAACTGCACCATAACGTCGTGACCCAGATGCATGGCTTTACCGATCAGAAGAGCGTACTCCTGGACCCTGCTCACGTGTTCTTTTGTATAAAGGTCCCTCTCTTCAATAGCGTTTGTCAGGGCCACTATCGATTCGAGATGCGCTCTCCGCTCTCTCTTAAGCGAAAGCCTCAGCTCGTCGATCTTCTTCCTGATGGATACTCTCATCAGCTCAAAAGCCATCGCTAGATGCCCTATCTCATCATTGGTCTTTATATTGATCGCCTTGTCGTAACGCTCCTGTTCGAGATCGCATATCGCTTCATCCAATTTCTTTATGGCGGATACGAGCGCCGTGACCATATGATAACTTATAAAAGCCACCATCAGATACCCCACAATGCATATCAGGGCTATGATACCGAGCTCCTGATGCAGCATCCTGAGATACGAATTGATCCTGTAGTTGACTTCGATTACTACCCTTTCATCTTCAAGCAGCAGATATCCGCCCGGGGCGTATGCCGAGATCCATGTCCCGTCTTTATCCGTATAAATACCTGTCGACTGCGCCTGGCCCGATAATAGCACATTCTTAACTTCCTGCCTCATGACATAAGCGGTACCCACCAGATAGGTCGGCTCACTGGTCAGCGCCGCCCAAAAACGATTTCTCGTCGCGATATATACATTTATCGAGCTGTCGATATTATTCATCTTCTTTATGTTCCGCAGGATCGTCGAATATTTATCATACAGGGCTTTCGGGATTTCGGCCGCCCGCCCGGGCATCTCTGGCGCAGTACCCAGTCTCCTGGGCACGAGCACATTAAATTCATGAGGACGATTATTCACTGACGGTTCGCTCCTCTTGATCTTTTCAGCGTTCTTTATAATGAAAGATACGTCCTCGGCAGAGATAAAACTCGCTATGGAGGCCGCGATCCCCGTGAGAGAATCCCCAAGCATGGTTACGATGCGGTTTTTACTGAACTGAAAGGTGAAATATCCGAGGGTAAATGTAAGCAGGAAAAGAGAAAAGAGCACAATGCTCAGTATCTTGACTTTAATACTGTTTCTATGGATTATTTTTGCCATTAGTCAATAATATCATGTAATACGCCGCCTGGCTAATATAAATTGCATAAGCCGGCTGCGACACCTGCGTAACTGCTTAGTTGCTAATTTATTAATCTTAGCAAATGCAATACAATTTATTATCTTCAACTCGATAATACAGAGAAGCGATCTTGATTTTAGGGTATCTTTTGCTAAGCCTATCTGTTTCACTCATTATAAAATCTATCTCGTTGCCTATTTCATGCATTATGGCCATATTCGTAAAATGCTCTTCAGCCGCTTCTTTACTCCACCCGGCCCTCTCCACCAAACCATTAATGAATTCATCTTTTCTTGAAATCAAATTAACCATTCCGCAATGATTATGTCCGATCAACGCGATATGCCGCACCTGACCTACGGCAATTGCATACGATACCTTGAATTCGCTATATCGTAAATTCGCGCCGCCGGTACGTATGATGAACGCAAAATTTTCAGGGATATGAAGATGCTTACGATTATCCATACACATTCCGATGAGAAGCTGTGCCTGTGAATATACATCAAGCTGACGATTTAGATTATGATATTCCAGCAATAATCCTATGGGGTTATCAAGATAGTCTTTAGGAATATCTGCCCTTTTCGTTACTGGCATGATTTTATGTTTCATGGGTCACTTTAAATTATTTTCCTTGCCGATGAGTAAAAGATCTTGCCCCCAAGATGATGAAGCAACCTGCGGCCCTTCTTTTCGGGGTGCCACCGGTTCGTGAAGATATTTTTTTCGGCCTCGGCATAGACCACGTCACCAAGAACTATATTATATTTATTAAGAAGATGCTTGTCTCTGCGAAGCCTGCATTCAAGGATTCCTATGGCCGATTTGAGGCGTGGCGACCTTACTTTCTCTGCCGGCTCTTTGATGAGCCCATACTTTTCAAATTTGTCGACCTTCGACCCCGAGACGCTTCCGAGCTTGCGCACGGTTTCCGCCATATCGCTCGATGGTATATTGACCACAAAATCGCCGGTCTGGAGAATGGCCTTATATATAAAATGGCCCTTCCATATCTCAAGGGCTATTATCGGAGGGTCGTCCAATACCGGCATATTCCAGGCGATCGGGGTAAGGCCGACTTTTTTGTCTAATAGTGAGCTCACCAGGACTACCGGCCCGGAGCCTATCAGTCTGTATGCTATATCTAATGCAACGGATTTTCTCATATGTATACCAGTGCTCTCTGCAAATCCCCGGACTTTGCCGTATGTGGTGGCGGCGCCGGAGCCGGAGGCTCCGGCATCAGCCACCTTTTTCAAGAGAAAAAGGTGGCGGAGAGACTGGGATTCGAACCCAGGGACCCCTTACGGAGTCACACGCTTTCGAGGCGTGCGCCTTCAACCACTCAGCCATCTCTCCATTAGTATTACTGACTCAATATATCATAAACGATACTATTGTCAATGCGCTGATTTATTCCGCTGAGGGGGATCTTCTGAGCGCTTTCTTTTCGGAATGCATTTTTTTGTTCCTGAGCATCTTATCTTTGGCCCTGCGGGATCGTTTCCGCTTCTGGCGCCTTATCTTCTCAAACTTCTTTTCAGCCGCAGCTTCCCTGCCCATGATAAGAGACTCTATCTTATCTACGAGGATCCTTCTGGCAAAGAACCGGTTCAGAACCTGAGAGCGCTCTCTTTGACATTTGACCTCGATGCCTGTGGGCCTATGTTTGAGATAAACGCACGCGGAAGTCTTATTGACCTTCTGGCCGCCTTTTCCGCTCGACCGTATGAATTGTTCGTAGATATCCGCTTCCCTTATGCCCAGCGAAATCATCTTCGCGATTAAGGCCTCTTCCTTGTTCGTTCTCACGCTGAATCCCATATTAACCTGTCATTTTAAAATAGCCAGGAAGCGGAGACCGAAAGAGCGGTTTCGCTGAAGAACCTTCCCTCGGCACCTATCCTCGCTTTATCGTCAAAAAGATACAGCTCCACGCCTGTGATGAGGCCAATATACGAATCGGATGAAATTCTCTTCGTGTCGTGTTTATTCAGCTTATAGATGACTTCACAATCCGACCCGCTGATGCCGGTATATACAGTGATCTGTTTAAAATCTTTAGCGATGATAGCGCTTATCTGCCAATCGTCGAGAATAGCTTCATATTTATTATTGTCTATGGTCCTGCCTTGCGGATGGACACATATGTGCTGACCGCCCAGGATAGCGCGCAAACCCCATTTCTCATTCGCGAATACTCTGGCGCGAAATCCATAGCCGCCGGCAAATCCGGTATTGTACTCCAGCTTCGGCAATTTACCGTCACTCTCGATAACATCGCCTATCCCGGCCTGACCATCCACCGCCAACCAGTCAAATACTCCGAAAGATAGCGTATACAGATGGTCCTGCGTCTTCAGATCCCCGAATGAGCGGGCGAGCGGCCTCTCAAACATTACATTGTACTCGTATCCGGATTCGATCTTCCATTGCGGCGGAAATCTGGTGCCATTGGACGGCGCAGCCAATAAACTATCCGTAAGGTCGATAACCAGCGCGGCGCATAATATAAATTTCCCGGTTATATTTCTTGGCATGTTTTTTTAAGCCCGTTTTTTACGTTTTTTGGCAGCCGGCTTCTTCTTTTTGACGGGCTGGATCACCGGAGCGATAATCTCTTCTTTTGGCCTGTTATCGGGCTTTGCTTTAAACGCGGTGCCGGTTTTTCGTTTTGAAAAACATTCCTTGCAATATACGGGGCGGTCTCCGCTGGGTTTAAAAGGAACTTCGCACTCTTTATTGCAATCCGCGCAGATGGCCTTATGAAGCACTCTCTCCCTGAACCTGTTCTCCTGCTTTACTTCAACAGGCCTCACCGGAGATTGACGCGCCGGAGACTGACCGATCAAAATATCTATCTTCCTCTCCATGGAAGCCAGTTGCTGCTGCAACCTGCCGATCATATCCCCCATGTCCGGTTCAACTCGCGGAGGCACCGAAGCGCTTTTACGTTTAATGATCTTTTTCATTTTACTCCTTATACGTTATACGTTGACTTTATCGCGACTGATGTTTTCAGCGCGGGCTATTAACTCGCCCACGGTAAAAATACCATTGATCTCTTCCTCGCTTATTCGCAGTCCGAGTTTTCTCTCCAGCTCGAAAGCAAGCTCCGCTCTTCCTGCCAGGTCTATGCCCAGGTCAAGCTCAAAAGAATCGTTCGGCGATATTTCCCCTGCCTGCGTCCAGGCTCTCAAACAGTCTATTACCCGGCCGGCTTCCGGCTTTTGAAGGATCGACAGGTCCTTTTTCGTAAGGCGCTTCTCATTGGGCCGGAAGGCTTCTTTTATCTGACCGGAGAGGTAGCGTTTTTTAACTTCCCTGCGTATAACTTTGCCTATCAGGGTACGCGGGAGATCATCGAGCGTTATGGAAAATCCCATAAGTCTTTCCGGAATGCTGATATCCCTTGAAACTTTTTCAAAAGCCGTCTTTACGTGATGATAGGGATTGGTTATGCCTTTTGCGCTGAAGAATTTCATGTTCGGCACCACGACCGCCCAGATAACCACCGCATCGATTTTTCCCTTCGGAGAAGGGGTGTCGAAAATGCAGATCTCTTTTATAAGGGCTTCGGCCGAATAGGCCTCTTCCAGTTCATCCGGACACATGCTCAGGCCGGTCCCAAGAGTGATGGCGTCATCCACTCTTCCCGCCAAAAACAGGTAGCCATCTTTATCCATGTGGCCGATATCGCCTGTCCGGAACCATCCGTCTTTGATCACGCTTCGCGTCAGGGCCTCGTTCTTATAATACCCCTTCATGACATTCGGGCCGCGGACAAATATTTCGCCGACGCCATTTTTATCCGCGCCGCCAATCCTGATTTCGACATTCTTGAGCGGCAACCCGACTGAGCCAGGCTTTGGCCTTTTAAATGAATTTACCGTCAAGACTGGAGACGTCTCGGTGATACCGTAACCGTTCAGGACAGTTAAACCGAACTTGAACAAATCTCTCTCGATATTTTCGCTGAGCTTCGCGCCGCCGCTCATGTACACACGCATAGCTCTCCCAAGCGATAGATGAATACCGTAAAATAGGTACCTGGCAATGTTGACGCCTGTTCTTCTTCTTATAAAATATGCAATGTTGGCGGCCGTCTCAACCAGAAAACGAATAGGGCCCGGAAGTTTACCGAGCGAATCTTTTATAGTCTTGTGGAACATTTCAAATATAAGAGGCACTCCGATAAAGAGGCTCGCGCCCGACTCTCTCATGGCAGACATAACTTCCCGGGCCCGTATACTGCCCGGATAGACGACCTTGCCACCGTAAATAATAGGGGTCAAAGTTGTGACGACCATGGCATACGCGTGATAGAGAGGCAGGACCGATACGATGCCGTCTCCGCTCTTCATAAAACCAAGCTTATATAGTGAATAAATGTTCGATAGCAGGTTGCCGTGCGACAACATCACTCCCTTAGGATGGGAAGTGGTGCCGGATGTGTACATTATACAGGCAATATCATCTCTCCTGGCCGGACAACAGCATTCTTCGCGAGGTAGTGAGAGAGCGTGTTTAAACTCATCCGAATCTACTGAAACGGCCTTGATTTTTAAGGACGGGCAACCGCTTTCCGTAAAAATGATGCTACACTCCGCGCGGGCCAGTATATTTTCGAGATCACCTGAGGAACCTTGCGCATTTACCGGCACGGGGATCGCGCCCGCGTAAAGGATAGCGAAGAAAACGGTCGGCCACTCTGGCCTGTTGCCAAGCGCTATGGCAACTCTGTCGCCATTTTTGACTCCATAATAAGAGCGCATGGCAGACGAGCACGCCGATATATTATCCTGCAGCTGGCCGTAAGAGACCTTTATCCAGCGGCCGTCCTTTTTCCACAGGACGGCGACCTGACTTTTACGCTTCAGCGCCATTCTTGTAAACGCTTCACACAGGTTTCTGGCCATATAGTTATTTTACCCTATTTTTAAGCGCTCGGTTGTTTTATTTCGCGATAGCTTTCAGGGCTGCCGCGACGCCTTTGGTAACTTTCGCCATGCTTTTATAGTCGAGGGTATCGTAAGTATCTGACTTCTTATGGTAATTAGGGTTCCGGTAATAAGCCGTATCGGTTATCATCACGGCCGGATATCCCTCTTTCCAGAATGACCAGTCGTCCGACATGCCGATGCCGATCACAACATTCGGAACGACAGCCCGCTCTATCGGCAGATCCGTCACCTTCCTGAAAGACGAAACCATATAGCTGATGAGTTTCTTCGACTTTGCATTCCCTATTATAGCGATAAAATTGCCTTTATCCGGGTAGAACAAATTAAGGCCCGGCGGATGATGTTGAGAGCGCGACCTGTCCGAAAAGTATCCGATCATCTCAAGTATGAGCGCCCCCTTTATATTAACGTTATTCTCACGCGCGGCTTTTGCATATACCATGCTCCCCATGGACTTCTTCTTGAAAAGCGGAGGCTCCTCGTTCGTAAAAGCGATAAATTTTACGGTCCGGCCGGTCGGTTCGGCGCTGAACATCCTGGCCGTTTCCAGGAGGCCCGCGACCGCGCTCGCGTTATCGTCAGCTCCCGGACCCCTCATGCTGTCATAGTGAGCTCCCAGGATGATCACCTCGCCGGGTCTTCTGTTACCGGCCTTCGTCACGACAATATTTCTGAATATCCTATTGCGGATATTGTATTTCTGAAAAGTGACTTCATACCCAAACGACCGAAACTCGCCTGCTATATAGTCGGCGGCCTTATTCAAATTGTCGTACTTGAAAAGGCCCCTCTCCCCTATATCGTGCGATAGTTTGTATACGTGCGCTTTCAATCTTTCGATCGATACCGTATTTTCCATATCAGGGCGCGGGCTCCTGAGGCAGCGGGATGGATGTCGTCATGCTTTCGTCGAGCGATATTATAACTACCCTGGGAGAGCTTACACTGCTTTCAAGCCCATCGTACTTCAGCCACTCGAATATCGGTTCGGTAGAATGCCAGACAATAGATTTTGGTATAAATATTTTCACAAAATTGAGGATACCCAGCATCGGGTCAAAATATAGCTTGTACGCTTTCCGCTGGCGCCCATTAACTTCTATCTCCTCCATGCCAACCATCGTAATCCTGATATCGTAAAGCGCCGGCTCCGGGCTTATTACCTGGATCTCTTTCGAAATAAGGCCTGTTTCGATGAACTTCTGCCCGCACAGCCCCTGCAGCAGGCGGTTTATAATGTCTTTGGAAAAGACGAACTCTTTTTTAGAGACGGTATTCTTCACGAGGTCTTCGTAAACACACGTGACGATCTTTTCGGTATAATTGAACTCCTGCTTACTGACGGCTATTGGCTTGCCGCCGGAGTCAAATATGCGCTGATCCATATTCAGTGGCTTAAGGAAATCTTTCGTCCTTTCAAAATCAGACGTCGCCACCCACGATATCCTGCCGTCAAAACCCGAATATAAACCGTTCATCTTTTCGGTTATGGTATAGATATTGCCTTCCTTGAGCCGTATTTCCACCGTTGCCTGCCATCTCTTATTGCCGTCCGAGTCATTGCAAACATAGGATGTCTTGTAAGCATCACCTTCTAGCCCGGAATAAGCCGGGCTCACGGGATAAAATAAGCAGACAGCAAAAACAAAAACCCGTAATAATTTATTCACTTATCGGTTCCTTTCCAATAAAAGGATTATCTCTTCCGGAAACCGGCCTGATCGAAAAATGTCCCCGCGATGATGGCACGCATTCAGTATATCGCCACCAGGCCTTTCCTATCATCCATTTGCCGGTGAGGTCCTGCCCTATCTCCATCTTTATCACAAGACCATATTGCATCGTTTTTAATCTCAGGCTGCAGCAAAAATCTCCCAGCGAATAAGCGATGATCCTGTTACAACAGCCTGTCTGATAGGACGTTACGGGTTGCGGACAATGCGGATGATTGGCGATAACTCCGTCAAATGAATCAGCCATATTTTTGGCAAGCATGGCCATCTCCTGCCTCGGATAGAGCTCAAGTTCGTAGCCCATATGCGGAAAGAGGATATTGTAGGCGCCGCTCTTGATCCGGCTTTTGGCTTTATCGATCGGCAGGACTTCAGTAAAGGCGCGATTCGACCACATCGTTCCCGCAACCACTCTCAAATCATTATTTATATCCGCATACGGGGCGTCGTCCCAGCCGAATACATTGAATCCGGCCGATTTTAAAATACCCACGGAACTCGAGAACTCTTCTTCTTTAAAATCGCCTGTATGATTGTTGGAAACCGAGAGATATGTCTTGTCCGGCGGAAATATGCGGGCTAAATCTTCTACTATGGCGATATCATGGCGTTGGTCAAATGCTATAGGCCAAAGAGCGGACTTCTTTTCGGTTATAGTGCCTTCGAAATCGCCGATAAGATAGTCGCTATCACCGATAAATTCCTCAAGTTGCGCGTCCAACGCGAGGCGGTTTTTGCGCATCGGTAATATGTCGCCTATCACGGCTACCTTATATCGGCGCGCAACTTGCTCGTTGAAAATATGGGGAGATGTCAGCTGTTCTACGACGCCGGAGTTTCTACCGGAAAAACCGGTCAAGTTTCTCATTACCCATCCCAGGGATTCCCGGGCATTATAGGGCGTCACGGCTATATATCTCATCATATTGGCGCTTATTATACCCTTATACCATTTTGCAGGTCAAAGGTTAAATAATGTGCTATTATATATAATGCACTGTAATAACGATATAGTCCGAAATAGAGTTTAGTGAAAGGTAGGGGGATCTCGATGATAACCAAGACCAAAGATTTTTACGAACAGATGGTAGAGAGAAATATAGGCGTGATCACCGCTGAAGAGCAGGAGCGCCTACGCAATACGTGCATCGCTGTCGCAGGTTGCGGCGGTATGGGAGGTTTATCCGCCGAGCAATTGGTTCGACTTGGCGTCGGTCATGTCAAGATCGCGGATTTCGACACATTCGCCATACACAACCTCAGCCGTCAATGCGGATCCACCGCTTCAAATATCGGCCATAATAAAGCCGGGGTACTGGGCCGACATTTCAGGGCGATAAATCCGGAACTGAATCT
>JAHJHP010000015.1 GCA_018823705.1 Candidatus Omnitrophota bacterium
CACCGATACTCGTTTTGTCGAGCCTTGTTACGAGAGATCTGTCTATGAGTGTAATATATGCGGCTGTAGGTTTGAGATAGAAGAGGATTAATACAAGACACCAAAGAATTAGTATTGTGTCCCCTGATTTCCAAGAAAGGAGATTTTCATTAGCGGGATAAGAATAATAATTCCGCAGGATACCTACCTGAAAGGTAAGCAGTACACGATAATCACATTAGAACAAATTTCTGCCTCCGCATACATTGACTGCAGGGGATCGTGGACCGGCCCGAAAGAGTTTACGGCAAATAAAGTATATCTGGATTAACGCTGTTAAAGGCTATTCTCTTCGTTTGAGTGAAGCAAACAGCAGTATCGTCCATATCGGAATTAACCCAATGCCTGCCAAATAGCTATATCCTTTGTTAAATGCTGAATACTGATGTGTAGTTATCAGGCCTCTTCCAATAATATTAACATGAATTAAAAATGCCACTTTACTGAGAATTACCCAGGCAATGGATATAAGTATCGCCTTGTGCCACCACTTCATCTGACACCTCCGTAATTTTTAATCATTACTGTCGGAATAAAAAAGTGGTTACGCCTTTACCCATTCGGTTGGCATCTTTCCCGACCCCGGAGATGGTTTCTCCACAGCCGACCAATGTTGCGCATATTACAAGTATCAATATAGCTAAAATTGCGTTTTTCATAACACCTCCCTATGGCTTAAGTTTACACCCTGACGGGGTGTTTTGCAAATAGTAAAGTCTAAAAATTATTTGCGTCGCCCGATTTTGTTATACAGAGCTTCTCCCGGGCCTTACAGGCTGCCTTAGATTGACCTGGTCATGATAATGTAGTACAATATCCCTATAAACCACAAAGGAGTGGGGATGGATATTAAAAGATGAATATATGGCAGCGCTCAGCAACCTAAAAAAGGGTTGCTTTTTATTTGAATGGGGGGCTTAAAGAAAAGATAGCTAGTGAGGGCAGGTAAGCGAAAAAGACAAACAAAGGAGGCGCGGGGATGACAACATTTATGGGGATTGTACTGATAATACTAGGCGTTTGTGTGCTGGCCGCGCCTGTTGTAGCCGGCGCTGTCACCGTCATGGTCGTCGGCGGCCTTATGGTCATCGCAGGCGTCGTCGAATGCTTTCACGCGCTCCGGACAACGACGGCGCGCTTGCGCATTACGTGGCTCCTGATGGGTCTAGCCACCTTGATCTGTGGTGTACTCGTTATGGCTCACCCGATCCTAGGCCTTAGCTTCCTGACGATTCTCCTGGCCGCCTATTTCTTCATAGACGGTTTTATGAAGATCGTTGCCGCGTTCAACTTTGCCGCTCATTCCGGCCGGTTTATCTTCAGCGGTATCCTGTCATTTGTGCTGGCGTATCTCATCTGGTCAAACTGGCCGCTCTCAGGCGGATGGGCCATCGGAGTCCTGATGGGCATTAATTTAATCTTCACCGGCATATTGATGCTTACGGTAGTGATGAGCTTTAATAATTCATCATCCAGGCTGTGAGGAGCGATACAAAGAATTAGTATTGTGTCCCCCGATTAATAAACGTCTTGCCTTCGGAACCCTGATGCTGGGTCAGATGCAGCCCGGCCAGCTCCGTTATCTGACGCCGGAGGAGACCAAAACGATATGGAAAATATAGTCTTAAAAGACTACCAGCTATTCATAAAAAATATATCCCAGCTCCTGTCTCTCAGCAAGCTATATAACACGAATCATCCCATATTTAAAGATAAGCTCATCGAGACAGCGAAACAGCTAAAACTTCTGACATCAAATAATACATCGCTTATCATGTCGGGCATGGGAGGGGTATTATTTGTCAACAAACAGAAGATAGAATTAAAAAGCCGGCCTATGGAGCGTTTTTTGGAAAGCCTGAATATTTTGCAGCTCGGCTCCGTCGATATAGAGCCGGACTTTACGCCTGAAGATATAGTAGTTCTTATAAATATCCTCAATCAAAAAGAGCACATGAGCGGCGCGGACCAGATAAAAGAGTACCTTCAGAAGAAAAATGTAACGCATATAGTCCCGCTATTCGTTTCCTATAAGCTGGTGAAAGAGGATGAAAAGATAGTCAAGGAAAAAGGAGCTATCAATGTAAGCGACTTCCCGCAAGAGGTGATCGATAAGTTCTCCCAGGATCTGGGCAGCGGGCAAGTGCCGAAATTTATTAAAGAAGGAAGCGCAAGTTATAATGCGATAGCTCATGACCCGGTCTTTCTTTCGGGCTTTGTAAACGATTTTGTGGAAAAGAAGAATACGGTTGAAGAGCTTGAAAACGTGTTATGGCTTGTAGGGGATTACCTCATAGAGGAGATAAGCACTGCCAGGGAAGAGGATACCAACCGCAAGATTCTTGACGAATTTAAGACAAGGCTGCTCTCGTTGTGGGAAAATAAGAAGGAAAAAAATTGGCACGAAGCGATCCACAAAAATATGACCGCTATCAGCGCGGCATTGGAGCTGAAGGGCCTGATACATCTGTACAAAAAACACAAAAAGGGAATGGCAGGCGCTCTTAAAAAGATAAACTCTATCATGGAAACCCTGTCGCAGGAAAGCCGGCTCTACAAGAAAACGAAAGAAGATATTGATAAATTGAAACTTACGTAGCGCCCTGGCGGGCGACACGTCCCCCGGTTACCGGGGACAGGAAAAAGATGCGTCAATTCATCGCCCTTATTGTAATCGTTTCTTTCTGCGCATCCCTTTCAGGCTGTGCGACTTTAATGTGCGGAACTTCTCAAAATGTACCTGTCTCTTCCGATCCCGCCGGCGCGACACTACAGGTAGACGGGTCGGGATCCTTTACGACTCCGGCCACGCTGCGGCTGGAAAGAAAACGGGATCACATTTTGGTCTTTACAAAAGACGGGTATGAGGAACAAAGTTTTACGCTGCTTCATGTTATAGGCGGCGCGGTATGCGGAAATATCCTGCTGGGCGGACTGATAGGGTGGTTCGTCGATGCGTTGACAGGAGCGCAATATAGATTAGCGCCGGCAAAAGTACACATTGAACTGAAGAAGAGATAGAGATTTAGTATTGTGTCCCCCGATTATTGGTAATGATTTTTTTCGTCATTGCGAGGAAGATGTTGCCAGACTATTTTCTGACGCGGCAATCTAAACGAGATTGAAATGACGGTGAGATGAAGATTGCCTGCCTGCCTGCCGGTAGGTAGGCAGGCAGGCAGGCAGGCTTCGGGCCTTCGGCCCTCGCAATGACGGTGTTTCTGTCGGTGTGACACAGTCTCAATGACTAGGTTCTTATAACTCTGGACTGTTACCACGTCCTCTAAATGCTATTTCTGTTAAAGCATAAAAAAGTCACAACCCAGCTATTGACTATACGTTAGTATGTGGTAATATATACATATGTTAATATTATCAAAGGCAAGCTATGCAAAGGGTGACATAAGCCTGAGCCCGAGCTATTGCAGATTGTGCGTTCGCATAGTGGCTATTCTTCTCACTATGACATTTGGCATTCAGACCACGACCCAAGCGCAGGGTGGAACCCCGGTTTGGTCTAAAGGCGCGAGTCCTTCGGCAGCTGTCCGGGATTACGACTGGAGCTTGTCCGCAAAAGAGCCTGTCAATATAGATAATCAAATAGCCATCCCTAAAGACATAGCGATAACGAAAGATGTTTACAACGCCGCAGGCTCCGACAAAACGATCATCAATATTCAGGATGCCCACGCTTCACTATCCGCGCAGGACTCGATCGTTTCTATACTTGATTCGTTAGTTACTAATTACGACCTCAATCTGGTGGCCATAGAAGGCTCCTCCGGATATATAGATACCTCGATCTTAAAGACCTTCCCGGATGAAAATATCAGAAAAGAGACGGCCAGATACCTGATGAAGAAAGGTAGGATGTCCGCGGGCGAATTTTTCTCAATAACTTCCGATAAACCCATAGCCCTGTACGGGATCGAAGATAAACCTCTGTATAATGAAAATCTGGAACAATTTCGTTCGATCTGTGAAATAAACGAATCGATCAGACGTGACATTAACGGTCTTTTAGGGGCCTTAAAGAGCCTGCAAAATAAAGTCTACTCAAAGGAGCTTATGGAGCTCGACTCCAATCCGGCGCTGCACAGCGGCGGAAAGATAGGTTTCAGGGCAAGGCTGGAGATGGTAAATAATATTGCGGCAAAGACCGCGATGGACCGTAAAAGGTATAGTAATTTGTCGAAGCTTGCCGAATCGATAAAGATGGAGAAAGCAATAAATTTCAATAAGGCCAACAGAGAGCGCGATCTCCTCATAGACATATTGAGCAAATCACTTCCGAAAGAAGGCCTCGAGCAGCTTGTATCGAGATCGCTCTCATTTAAAAACGGAAAGATATCACAGGGTGAATATTACCTGTTTCTTCAGCAACTGGCCGGGAAGAGCGCGCTGGAGCCGGAGCCATACAAAGACTTTATCAAGTATACCGACTATATATCACTGTATGAGTCCATAGGCCTCCTGGAGATATTCGAAGAGTTCGGAGATTTCGAAGACTCGATAAAAGAGACGCTCTTTAGAGATGATGACGAGAGGCGGCTATATAGCTTATCCAAATGCGTAAGCTACATTAAAAGCCTCTTCGAGATGAGGCTTACAGGCATGGATCTTAAGCGTTTTGACAGATATTTAAGCCTCTGCGGAGCGGACACCATAGCGCCTTTCATGCGGGATATTTCGATAAAATATGGCGTCGTATTGGAGGGAGATTACGATACGGCCAGGATATTTGAAAATATACCAAAGGCGCTGGATTTTTACAAGACGGCCGAGAAGAGAAACTCCGCAATGTTTTCAAATACGATAAAGCGGATGAAAGAAGAGGGGCAGAATGTCGCCGCGATCATTACCGGCGGTTATCATACAAAAGGACTTACGAATATACTCAGGCAGAAAGAGACATCATACCTGATCATACTGCCGAAGTTTGACGCTTCCAAAGGCGAGCGTCCCTACGCGGCGATATTGACCAACAAAAAAGAGCCATCCGGGAATAGCTACGCAAAAGGCCAGGAGAACCTTGCCCCCGGCGCTTGCTTTGAAGGCGTATTGCCGGAGGCAGAACTTCTTGACCTTGTTCGGACTGCTATGGCTCAGATCATAAACCGTGATCTTGGCGTTGAAGCGGCCGGTCAAAAATTGGAGCAAGAGAAAGGCAAGCTGACGGAAGTCGAGATGAGTAAAATAAGGTTGGCCATAAAAGTATGGGTATCAAAATACGAGGCCAATTATGCCGCAGGCCAGTGGAAGAAGATCAAAGATTTTGAGCCGATGGACCCGCAGAGGTTCCGGCAGTTACTGAACGGTTTCGTGTCCGATATTGGCGCGAAAGAAAAAGCGGAAAAACCGGCGCGTCCGAAGATCAAAAAGGCCTTTCCTCCGGCGCCTTCAAAAGGGCTTCTCATATTTGATCTGGACGGCACATTATACAGGTCTCCGGCCCTTGAGCATGCCTATAGAGAGATAGCGTATCGTTTACTGGAGGCTAAAGGTGTGTCGAGGTCAGAGATGGATAAAAAGGTATCCGAGCTGAAAGGCGCGACACTGGCGGCCGCGTCGCTTGGCGTATCCATTTCCGAGATAACGGAAGCTAATATCGCAAACGTTGATGTGAACAAGTTTGGAATAAGGCCAAACCCGAAAATAAAAGAACTGTTGACGCGGTTAAAATCTCAGGGTTACGACCTGGTGGTGTTAACGAACAATAATAGTGTCCATACGCAACAGATATTAAAGATACTGGAGCTTGAGGGAATATTTACGAAGGTAATTATTTCCGAGGACCTGGATCATTCAAAACCTGATCCATATGCGTTCGGCGAAATATTAAGGATTATGAATGTCGATCCCGATAATGCCATTTCCATAGGGGATAGCCGGGCGAAGGATATAGAACCTGCGAAATCTTTGGGGATTCGCGGGATCGAGATAAAAGGGCCGGATGACCTGGCCGATAACTTATCCGTAAGGTTACAGAAATTGGAAAAGTTCTTCAGGGATCCCGCGAGAGACGCTGAGGCGGAACGCCTGGATGCCAGGTTTGGGGAATTACTCACAACGTTTCGATCCTCAAGACCGAACGCGAATGCAGGCATCATTGAGAGCTCCTACAAACTGGCCAAAAAGATATACGGCCACAAGAAGTTTGAGGCTTCGGAGGACTTGTATATTTCTCATGTTCTCGATGTGAGTATAACTCTAGCGCGATGGGGTTTGGATGAATATACTATTGCCGCGGCGTTATTACATAAGATCCCCATGGCGAAAGCGGCACTAAGAAGCGTCTTTAAAAAGAATGGAGAATTTAAAAATACTCCTGTAGAAGAGATGGTCGTGAACTGTTTCCAAACAGGACGGGTTATCTACAAATGGCCATTAATTGGCAAGAGGACTATACGGAACTACATGAATATGATGGTCAAATTAACGGGAAGCCCAGAGAAGTTCCAGCTATTATTGGCGGATAAGCTGAATTCCATACCAAAAGCCGCGACGCAAACTGAAAAAGAGTACAGTTTTAGAGAAATAAGGCATATTTACGCGCCGATGGCGGAGAGGCTGGGCCTCGTGGTCGAGGCAGGCGAACTGAGAGACGAAGCGTTCAAGTTCACGCATCCTACGGAATACGCGGGGGCTATTGACGGCATGAGGAGAGCGCTCGGAGGCATAGACCCCGTGACGGAGGCGCCCGGGCTTTTGCAGGAGATAAAACAAGAGATCACCGCCGCACTTCAAGAAAACGGTATAGAAGCCGAGGTCCAATCCAGGCGTAAAGCCATATATAGCAGCTGGGAAAAAGGAACCAGCGATAGAAAGCCGGAATACGAAGATATAGACCTACTGGAGGATATTTTGGGCCTGAAGATCATAACAAGAGACGTTGAAGGCGCGAGAAGGATTATTTGCGATACATGGAGCGTGTCCAGCAAGG
Organism: Candidatus Omnitrophota bacterium; assembly: GCA_018823705.1. Classification (GTDB taxonomy): domain Bacteria; phylum Omnitrophota; class Gorgyraeia; order 2-01-FULL-45-10; family 2-01-FULL-45-10; genus CAIMPC01. Next base: position 6,983 of record JAHJHP010000015.1, read on the forward strand.
TGGTTGAGATCAAGGGGAATATAGCGCAGGATTTTATAAATAGATGGAATAAGGGCTTTGAGGCCACCCACTTAAATATATTATGCGATGCCTTCGTTCCATACGGCCGCGAATTCAGCATGGAAATGATGATAATGACGAAAGATGATGATGAAGCGTACCAATTTGGCATACAGAGCATGGAATTCCACAAGGCACCCGTGCCGCATTGGGTACTTAAATTGAACGCGGAAGATGACCTGAGAAAAGAAAAAGTGAAGCAGATATTTGATCTGGACCGTTATCCGGCCTTTACAGGAAATTTTAAAGAGCGCTTTTATGACTGGTTAGAGTTCCTGAACGGGTGGAATTATGTGGAGCTCATAACCACTGAAAAGCGTGGTAGTAAGCTCGAGATCGTTAGTATGCAGGTCGTCGAGAGTCCGGAGGGGGCGCTTCCAGTAGATCTGGCCTCACATCCCAGCGTAAACTGTATGAACGCGGATTACAGAGGGCTTAAGCAGGTAGATGTTACAAGGTACGCCGAATATGCTATCGATCTGGAACGCGCTCAGAAGATACCGCTTAAAGAGGACGCGGCGCTCTTTACGGGCCAATGCGTAGAGTTGGTCAAGGACATCACGGTAAGGCCCATATTCAATAAAGATAGTTTTGACAGGGCCTATCAAAGGGTCGGGAATCTGTTAAAGCTTTACAGGTCGGTTATGACCTTAAGACTCATCAAGCTGTATAACGAAACCGGGAACGATCGGGAAGCCGATCGAAATTTCGACAGATGGATAAAGGACGGTAGGGATGCCGTTGCCAAATTGGAAGATTCTCAGGTAGCGATCTCAGGTAAAAAAACGGATATCGCGCAAGAAATGAGCAAACTCACGTGGGAACTGCGATTGTACGGTGTCAATGAACTTTATGCCTGTATCGGCATGGGGTATATTACCATCGGAGATATCGTCTCGTATCTTTTGAGTAAGAAGATACCGCATCTGGCCGATCCGGAAAAGGAATACCGCGCGCTGGCAAAACCCGGTTTAGTATGGGTGGGGATAGGCCTTGCCACGGCCGGGATTTTAGCGATAGCAGTGGAGCCTGTTTTGGGGTTAAAGTTAGGCCTGCTGATAGCATCGATACGAACATTATCCGGCGTGGTCTATTCAAATCTGAATAGGGAAAGGGCTCCTCCTGCTCCCGGCGAGAGGCCTCTCCTGGAAGAGAGGCTTAATAAGATAGTTAGCGCGATGGATCCCGGCCTGAAGATAGAGATCGTCAAGGACGATGTCCAGTCCGACCCGATAATATTTGCCGGGAAAAATACGATAAATATTAAAGAGTCGGCGGCGCAGGGCAGGACCTTCGCGCTAATATATGCGATAGCTCATGAGGCCGGCGAAGCCAATCTGCCGGCATTTTTGCAGGGTAGCGCGAGAGAGATCGGCGCGAATATAGCGATACTGCCGTATATAGTGAAATATGTATTCAGAATAAATGCGTTGATAGATAAAAAAGAATCTCAGGCAGATATGATGCCCGCCGGGAGCATAGTAACCGATTCGCGTTCCAGGGAAGATCTCATAGCGATGCTCGATATTATAAATTCCGACATACCGACTATACAGGCTGCCGACATAGATAGAGATCTCAAGAAAGCGCTCTTAAGAGCGATACGCGAAGACGGCACCCACGCGCGTGCAATGTTTATCAGGAATATGGCTGAGCATAGAAAGGCTGAGATCGAGTATCTTTACAATAGAAATATTAACGCTGCCATCAAAAAGGCCTCACAGCAGGGAGGGCGGATCGCCGCAGCTACAACCGAGAAGATAGCTGTGAACGATCCGTACGCTTTCAGTAACATGGAACTGTCCGCAAAGAGCGGCATTCAAAACGTTTTCATTTACGGAGATCTCTTTAAGACCGAAGAAGAGGCGCGCGCATATGCGATCGCGTGCGGTTACAGAGGAGGCATAAACGATATCAAGTTCATAGCCAAAGCGGGGCGTTCGCGCGGGGAGCTGATGAGAGCTATCGGAGAAGCCGCAGGAATAAGGCCTGATACGGCTAATATAGGTATAAGAGCGGCCGAGGGCGAGCTTCTGATCTCAAAAGACGGAGAAGATGCCTCCGGCGTATTACTTGAAATTCCTGAGATAACGGTAAGCGGCTATAAGCTATATGCGGCTATGAACAGTTATCAGGCGTTGCTTGGTATAATGACGCAGTTGAAAGACGGATTGACGCTGGAAGGCGTTATCATACCCGGCGTCTCCTATGAGTCTGTAAAGAGAATATTCAGATACCTGCCAAGAGCCATTCCTATAGACTACGGCAGAGAGATAGATGCCTACAGAAGAGCCGTAGAGTACGTGCGCACAGCCGCATAACATAAGGGGACGTGTCACTTTATGTTATGCGGCTGTGCGCACGTACTCTACGGCTCTTCTGTAGGCATCTATCTCTCTGCCGTAGTCTATAGGAATGGCTCTTGGCAGATATTTGAATATCTTCTTTACCG
>JAHJHP010000016.1 GCA_018823705.1 Candidatus Omnitrophota bacterium
CTTCCTGCCGACATACTTCAGGTCCGGGATAACCTTAAAACCGTTCTCGCCGCTCTTGAATGCCATCGGAAATTCCACCATACCATCGCTGTCCGTTATATACTTCATCTCCGGCGCCGCCTTTAGCATCGCGGATGAAACGGATCGGGCAAAACGTATTATACCGCTTCCCGAAACATCGCCGGTAAATGAGGATTTTGCCTGGCCGCGCATTTCAAAAGTGTCCGTCTTGAAGTCCAGGTCGGGTATCATAACGTAACCACCCTCTATAACGTACGCCTGACGGAGCGGTTCAATAACGGTATCATCGTTGCCAAAAGCCTGCTGGATCGGCACGGGCACATACCCTTTCACTATTTCGGGTAAGTCCGGAAAGAGCGTAAGCGAGCCGAGCGTCTGGTTCAGGATATTCGTATTCATCATCATGCCCCTATCCAGATAAAATTCTCCGCCTCCGGTGAGCGTTCTCGAGATCTCGGGCCACGATAAGCCCGTCATCGTGCCTTCAAAGGTAAGGCGCGTATTGCCGTCCATACTTTGCTTCTGTTCCAGCATAGAGTAGATAAACTGCTTTATGCCCTGCACTTCTACCGTAGCCTTAAGGGTAGCCCGCAGGCCTCCGAAAATGTCATCAAACCTGCCACTGCCGCTCAAAGTACCGGTAGCGATGCTGGCCGAGAAGGAGGTTACCATGATGCTGTCATTTTCGGCGGATGCCGATAAACTTATCCTCTCCACAGGCACTTTTAACGACGGCACAGATACTTTTCCGTCGACCAGAGAGGCCTCCGCGGAAAGAGTCGAGATTTTCCCATTGGATAGATCGAGCTCCCTGATCTTAATATTCAATGTACCGGAGAACGACATATCCTGAAACCGGAGAGTGCCATCTTTTATCTCGGTCGAATTGATATAGACACCAAATGCCTTAGCCGCTGAAGGGACAGGCCCGGCGGGAGCGGGCCCGACAGGAACAGCCGGGTTTTCGTCGGATTTACCGTAACCGGCAAGCCTGAAGGTCCCGGCCTCTCCCCTTATTATGCGGATCTCCGGTTTACTGACAGACATCCTGGCGACCCGCAGGGAGCGCGCAAGTAACGGCGCAAGCTCTACCAGCGCTTCAAGGCGCTCGAACGATAATAAAACCGTTCGGTTGCCATCCGACTCAGCGTATATCTTAAAATCCTCGACGTCTAAAAGAGCCCCTTCTTTTTGCACTTTCATGGAGAGCCCGCCCATCTCAACCTTGTTGCCCGTCATCCGTTCAAGCTGAGCTACGATAAACCCTTTATACGTAGCGATATCGAAGGTCGCGATAAATATGCCTACCCCTACGACCGCGACGATCAGGATAACGGCTATGACGATCAAAACCTTCTTCACTTATCCTCCAATGTCTCTTTTCCTATGTTATCCACAATAGTAGCGCACCCTTAAGGGTGCGCTACTATACTATCTCGGTGCCGTCATTTGCGGCGACCGTATTCGGAAATATCTTTCTTGCGACGTCTTCAGCTCTCTTCCGGGAACCAAGCCCGGGATATTTCTGCGGGTCGAAATGGAATAACGCCAATCTTTTAGCGCCTGATGAACGCGCGGCGCGCGCGGCCGCTTCCGGAGTGAGATGGAAGAGTTTCGGCGACTTGTCGCCGGGCGACATTGAGCATTCCGTGATCAATAGATCGGCACCGCGGGCCAGGCGCGCCAGGTTTCGGCACTCACCGGTATCCGTGCAATAGGCTACGCTCCTGCCCTGATAGCCGATCCTGTATCCGTAACAAGGCACCGAATGGCGCAGCCTTCTCATTTCAAATTCGAACGGAAATCGCGTATTGCCATCGAGAGCGTGAAAACGCAGTTTCGTCTTCAGGAGTAACGGAGGCGACGTAAAGGGCCTTTTCAGAAAACCGCGCAAAAGTATATTCTCGCGAGGGCCCGCATATATATCGATGCCCTGCGTAAACCGGAATAGCGGCAGAGTATGAAGGCCTATAAGGTGGTCAAGATGCAGATGGCTGATAAAGAGGAATACCGGCTTATCGGGCAGGACGAGATCCCTGGCCTTGCGAAACCCGGAGCCAGCGTCGAATATTATGTAACACGCATCCGTCTCGACGAGAACGCACGAGGTGTTTCCTGTTCCGGTATCATACCATCCGTTTGTACCGAGAAATGTTATCTTCATGGCATCCTACTTATATAATTCGGGCCGGCGGTCCTTAAGCACGCTCATCTTGCCGCGGATATCGTCGACCATATCCATATCTATCACTGCCGTCAGAAGCTCTTCGCGGTCCTCGCTTGCCTCCACCACGGTCCTGCCCCACGGGTCTATGATAGCTGAGGCGCCGCAATATGTTAATTTGCCTTCAGGAGCAAGGTCTTCGCTTCCCACCTGGTTCACGCCGACCATGTACATCTGGTTCTCTATCGCCCGCGCGCGCACGAGCACCTTCCAGTGCTCAAGCTTCGGATACGGGAACGCCATAGGCGAGAATACTATCTTTACGCCCTTCACCGCGTATGCCCTGAAGAGCTCAGGGAAGCGGATATCGTAACAGATCGTCAGGGCTGTAGCCCCCCAGGGCGCGTCTACTATGCACAGGGAGTTTCCGGCGGCAATATGCTTATCTTCGTGTATTACTCCAAAGAGGTGGATCTTGCGATACGTTCCGGCCGGTTTACCCCGGGGATCGAATAGTACGGATGTGTTCGACGGCCTCTTATCTTCATCGAGGGCCAGCATGGACCCGTTTATCCATATCCTGTAACGCCCGGCCATCTCCGCTATGCGCTCGATGGCCTTCCCGGACTCGCGCGCCAGCCGATCGCTCACGGCCCAATCAAACCCCGTTGTCCACATCTCGGGAAAACAGATAATATCACTCTTCCTCCGGGCGGCCTCGGCGACCAACTTTTCGCCCGCCCTGAGATTAGCCTCAGGGTCCGAACGTTTGACTCTGATCTGCGCTATCGATATTGTGATTTTCATTTGGATAGAGTATACCTTAAATGTTAAATACTTTCAATTCTTCCCACGTACGCTTCACGCACTACCCGAGGCGCTTCTGGAAACGCATCGAACTTACAGTTATCACGATAACGCCTATAACCAGAAGAGCCAGCATCTCTTCCCATAGCACCGATATTCCGACGCCTTTGAGGAATATATACCTTACGATCGTAAGATAGTATCTCTGCGGATTGAGATACGTGACATATTGTATTATCTTTGGCATGTTCGCTATAGGATAAGCAAACCCTGAAAGCAACACCGCGGGAAAGTTAAACAGAAAGACCGACATCATCGCTTCCTGCTGGGTCGAACATATAGTGGAAAGAAACAGGCCCGCCCCGAGCGTCGTCAGGAGATACAGGATAGTGCTCACGAAAAGGAGCAGTATATTGCCACGCAGCGGTACGTGAAACCAGAAGACGCCCAGCAAGGTTATAAGCGTCATCTGCACCAACGCTATCACCCCGAACGGCACGATCTTCCCTATGATGAGTTCTATAGGCTTGATCGGGCTGACTATCAGCTGTTCCATAGTGCCTATTTCCTTTTCCCTCACTATCGCCATCGCGGAGAGCAGGAGTGACATTATCGTCACGATCAGGACTATTACTCCCGGTATATAGTAGTTACGGCTCTCCAGATTCTCATTGAACCACCGCCTGTCGCGCAGGTCTACCGCGGGAAAAACGCTCCGTCCGGACAGGTAGACCTGAGACCTTTCCTTAAGGACTCTGAAATTATAATCCATGATGATCGTGTTCGCGTAGTTCATGATTATCGAGGTCGCGTTCGAATCGGTTCCATCCACGATCAGCTGCGCTTCCGCCGGATTATTACCGGTCAGGTCGCGCGCGAATCCCGCGTTGAACTTCAGCACAGCCAGTACTTTCGATTTATCGATAAGCTTATTGACCTGCGGTTCTTCTACGATATAGTACTTTATATCGAAATATTTGGAGTAGGAGAAGTCGCGTATCAGCGCCCGCGACTCTTTCGTGTTATCTATGTCATAGACGGCGATAGGCACGTTCGTTATATCCATAGTAGCCGCGTATCCGAAGATAAGCACCTGGACAAGCGGTGAAATGAATATAATTAACCGCATCTTCGGATCGCGGAAGACCTGCAGGAATTCCTTCTTTAATATCGCGGAAACTCTATCGAGCATTATCATGCTATCTTCTTTTTAAACTTCATTATGGCCGCGCCCGTGGCCAGGTAAGTGAAAATAACCAGGCACAGGGTCTCAAACCACAGATCTGAGATTCCGATGCCTTTCAGATATATACCGCGCAATATGGTTATGAAATATCTCGCGGGAATAAAGTAAGTGAGCGCCTGCACCACGGTAGGCATATTGAATATCTCATAAGTGAATCCCGAGAGCAGAAATGTCGGCAAAAATGAGATGAGAAGCGCCATCTGGCTTGCCATAAGCTGGTTCTTGGCTACGGTAGAGATATATATGCCCAGAGCCAGCGCCCCGGTCAGAAATACAGAGCTCAGGATGAACAGGAGAAATATATTGCCTCTTAACGGGACGTCGAAAACGAATTTGCCCATAATGACGGCAACGACGAGATCCAGAAGGCCTATCACAAAATACGGGATAAATTTTCCGATGATAAGTTCAGCGGGCCTGACGGGCGTGGCGATCAGCTGCTCCATCGTGCCCCGTTCCCATTCCCGGGCAACGGTCAGGGATGTAAGGAGAGCCGCTATTATCATCATGATTATTGCTATAAGCCCCGGCACTATGAAATTCTTCGACGCAAAATCCTGGTTGAACCATACCCTTGTCCGGAGGTCGAGTATATTAACGGCAGGCGCTCCGACCATGCGCAGAGCATTTGTAACGATCTTTACATTATATGTGTAGACCACCGACTTCACGTAACCGAGCGCAATCTGCGCCGTATTCGAATCGCTGCCGTCCATTATCACCTGCACGGGGGCTTGTTGGCCGGAATCAAGATAGCGCGAAAAATCTTTTGGTATCACCATCCCGATCATCGCGCGGCCGAAATTTATATCACGCTCTATATCCCGGTAATTATCGTAGTAAGCGTAAATTTTGAAATATCTGGAGTTCTTAAAATTGAGCAGAAAGTCGACCGATGCCTTCGATTTATCCTGGTTCCATACGGCCGTCGGCACATTGTCTATATCGAGAGAGAGCGCGTATCCGAAAAGCACGATCAGTATCACCGGAATAGCTATTCCCAGGGCCAGGCTCCTGGGGTCGCGCCATATCTGTATGAACTCTTTGTTCGCTATAGCCTTCACTCGTTTCAGGATCACTTGGCCGGATGCTCCTTATCGTATGCTTCGATGGATGAAACAAAGACGTCTTCCAGCGACGGCATGATCTTCCGGATATCATAATCCGTGAGGTTGTTTTCGGCGAAGATCTCTTTTATGGCAGGGATAGAGGTAAGCGAATCCTCGACCACGGCGTGGATCTTTGTGCTGAATAACGCCGATTCCTTGACGCCTTTGGCCCTCTGTATCCTATCGACCCAATCCTCCGCTATAGGCACAGTCACCTCGAGCACTTCATCCTTCATCACTTTGGTCTTCATCTCCTGCGGCGTTCCGATCGCGATCATCGTGCCTTTGTAGATCAGCGTCATCCTGTTGCAGTTCTCCGCCTCATCCATGTAATGCGTGGTAACGAATACCGTGACCCCGCGGCTCGCCATCTCCTTTATTATGCTCCAAAAATTAGCCCTCGTTATGGGGTCGACGCCCGATGTCGGCTCATCAAGAAATATTATCTTCGGCTGATGTATTATCGCGCATCCGAGCGCCAGGCGCTGCTTCCATCCGCCGGAGAGAGTCTTCGTGAGGCTCTTCCTGAACTCCTCGATCCCGGCCATTTTGATTATGCTCTCCTGCCTGGCCTTGCGGTCTTTTCTGGGCACTGCGTATATCCCGGCGTAAAATTCGATATTCTCCTCCACGGTAAGATCGTCATAGAGCGAGAATTTCTGCGACATATATCCGATATTCTGCTTTATATCCTCCTGTTCTTTTATTATATCGAAGCCGGCCACTGTGCCGGAGCCCGAGGTGGGCATGAGTATACCGCACAACATCCGTATCGTCGTAGATTTGCCCGCCCCGTTCGGGCCCAGGAATCCAAATATCTCGCCGCGGTTTATGTCAAAGCTGATCTTATTGACAGCCGTAAAGTTCCCGAATACCTTCTCGAGCGCGGAGACGCTTACGGCTATATCGGGGCCTGCGTTAAGCGCGGGATTCATAGTCATTCACTATTATTATAAAGGCCTGCTCAAGAGTAAGGACTCCCAGCTCATTCTTTATCGCGTCGGGCGTGTCGCATCGCAGCAACCGCCCTTTATGCAGGAGCCCCACCCGCTTACACCTCTCCGCCTCGTCAAGATACGACGTCGAGTAGAATATAGTCACCTTCTCTTTTAAGAGCTGGTGCAGTATCCGCCAGAAATCGCGGCGCGACACGGGGTCGACTCCGTTAGTAGGCTCGTCGAGAAACAGGACTTTTGGGGTATGTATCAGCGCGCAGGCCAGGCCCAGCTTCTGTTTCATGCCTCCGGAGAGTTTCCCGGCGAGGCGTTCTTTGAACGGTGTGAGATTACTGAAACCCAGCAGCTCTTCCGTCTTCTTTGGCCTTTCGGCTCCCGATACCCCGAAAAGGTCCGCGTAGAAATTTATATTTTCTATCACGGTGAGGTCTTCGTAGAGGCCGAACCGCTGGGACATATAGGCGATATTATCTTTGAGGGTCTCCGCTTCTTTCTGGATATGCTTGCCGTATACCCATCCCTCGCCGGACGTGGGATCCAGTATACCTGTGAGGAGCCGCATTGTGGTGGTCTTGCCGGCGCCGTCGGGGCCGACGAGGCCGAATATTTCGCCTTCCGGGATATCGAGATTAAGCTCATTCACCGCCGTAAGGCCGTTGAATTTTCGCGTAAGGTTGACGGCTTTTATTACTGACATTTCGCACCGCTGGATGGAATTTTCACTCGACATCTATATACGCGTCCGCAGGCATGCCCGGTTTCAGGTCGAGGCTCGAATTATCGACCTGCACCTTTATCCTGTATACGTACTTCACCCTCTCCCTTGTGGTCTGTATATACTTTGGAGTGAACTCCGTCTGCTGAGATATGAAAGAGATCCGGCCGTTATATTTTTTGTGCGGATACGCGTCGATCTTCACATACGCTTTCTGGTTGAATTTTACCCTTCCAAGATCTTTTTCATCTATGTATGCGCTCACCCAGATATCATTAAGGTCGATCGCCGTAAAGACCGGCCCGGCGACCAGGACATTCTCGCCCTGCAGGGAGCTCTTAACGGTTACATAACCGTTAAGCGGCGAAGATAGGTCACCCCAGTCCAGGTTAAGGTCGGCGATCGCGAGGGACGCTGTCAGCTTATCGACGTTTGACCTGTCGGTATCCGCTTTCGTCTTTGCCGCGTCGCGATACTGCGCCGAAACGGCGCCCTCCGTGAATAGGTTTTCGGCGCGCACATATTCGAGCTGGTCAAATTCATATTGCGCCACCGCCAGTTTCAACGACGCCCGGGCTTCATCGCGGGCGCGCTTAAGAGGATCCTTGTCGAGACGCGCAAGGCAGTCGCCCTCTTTTATCACATAACCTTCGTCGACCAGGAGCTCCTGAATCAGCCCCGCGACCCTGAAGGATATCTTGACCTCATTGCCCTCGATATTGCCGGAGACCTTGATGGTGCGGAGATTTTCTATTTTCTCAAACGCTTTATAGATGAATACGCCCGAACCGGCGATCACCGCCACCGCCAAAAGCACCAGCGCCAGCTTCTTTCGCCTGGCCTTAACCGCGCCGGGAGATTTGTCCCTGAAGATCGCTTTAATATCCAGCGCCATAGTTTCCCCCTCCGGAATATTGACGTCCCATCACTTTGTTGACCTGGGCTTTCGCCATAATATAATCGTAAATCCCCTGCGCCAGATTCTGCTGCACCTGCGCCAGGGATGTCTGCGCGTCAATAACGTCCAGGTTTATCCCGACTCCGTTATCAAAGCGCACATTCGCAAGCCTCAGGGCCTCCACCGCCTCGACGATACTGTCCTTCTGGGAGTCGATAACGGTCTTTGACTCCTTCAGGTTAAGGCATGCCTGCTTGATATCGACCGCGACCTGATCGGAAACATCTTCCTTTGCCAGGCGCGCCCGGTTATACTGCGCCTTTGCCTGGTCAACTTTCGCTTTTGTCGCAAAACCGTCAAAGATCGCTATCGTCGCCTGCACCCCGACGTTCCATAAGCTCTGCCTGGGAAGGACGAGGACGCTGATATCATCCGATTGGAAGGTATAGTTGGCGCCAGCGCTTATCTGTGGAAGCCACCCCGCCTTCGCATATTCGATCGCCCATCTATTGATGTCTACGCCCAGGAGCTTCAATATCATCTGCGGATTACGGCTGTAGGCTTCGCGCAAAAATTCGTCCTCTTTGATCTCTATGAGCTTATAATCGAGTTTCCCATCGATAGCGATCGTTTCCGACATCCTGATAACGAGAAGTTTTTTGAAATCGGCCATTATCAGGTCTATCGCGTTCTGGGCGTTTATAAGCTGCGGCATGAGCTTCGATACCTGGACTTTGGACTGCAGCACGTCAAATTTTGAAGCTGTGCCCTGATTAAACATCGCGCTGGTGTGCTCATAGTGCGCGCTGGCCTGGGCGACGAGATCCTGCGCGATCCGGAGCGTTTCGTAGGCCAGGAGAAGGCCGTAAAATAGTCTTTTGGTCTCAAACTCGACGTCGAGTTTTGCGGCGCGGAGCGTCTCGCCCTCCACCTTGAGGCCGAGCTTCGACTGTTTCAAGCTGGCTATGTCAGCGCCGCCGTTGTATATGGTTTCCTTCGCGGATAGAGTGATCAGGTTGCTGTTCTTGTAGTCATAATACACGGCGGGATCTTTTCTGGCGCCGGGGCGCACCGGTCCCAGGCCCGGGACAGCGTCATTGAGCGTATAACTGTAGCTCACCCCGACCTGCGGCAGGAAAGCGCTCCTGGCGTACAGGATCCCCGCCCTGGCGTAATCGACCTGCTGCTCCTGCTCCTGGATCGGGCGATTATTCAGGATAGCTGTATTTATGGAATCTTTTAATGTGAATACTCTGACATCGGCGGGCCTGATTACTTCATTGCAGCGTGCTCTATAAAGGCCGGAAAACGCGGCCGGTAATAACAGCATTGATACGATCAGTATCTTCTTAGTCATTATTTGATATAATTATATCAAATACATTTTCCAGGGGCAAGGAAATATGGGGACGTGTTACTTTGGGACACTCCACTTTAAACAGTACCGGTAACTATGGCTAACTTGCAAAAAGTGGAGTGTCCCAAAGTAACACGTCCCCTAATGCCTACTTCCACGCGTATGTCGTCAGGTGTCCCGGGTGGGCCGTCTCGGAATTGTACCCTATCCGCGAGAGCGCCTCTTCCAGCCCGAAACAGGACTTTTTTCCGTCAACCGTGTGATACGATGCGATCGCGGCCATGACGGGACCTGCTGAAAGAGTCTTCGCCGCGCCCTTTATCAGCTCTATTTCCGCGCCCTCCACGTCCGCCTTGATGAAATCCACTCTCCCGACCTTGAGCCTCGCAAGCTCGTTATCGAGGCTCGCTACAGGCGTGTCTACACCTGCGGCGCTATCTCCGCCAAACATGAACGAATAACCTTTTACACTGTCTCCTACGAACTTCAGAATGCCGTCCTTGCTCCATAAGCCCTTATTCACCGTCGTGATGTTCCTTGACCCGTTAAGCTCGATATTGGCGAGCAATCTGCCGTATATTCCGGCGTCGGGCTCGAACGCGATGACCCTGCCCGACGGTCCCACAGCAGCCGCGGCATATAAGGTGAATTCTCCGATATAAGCGCCGCAGTCTATCACGGTGTCACCGGGCTTCAGGGAATATTTCGCCAGGTAGCCTTTGAGCGAGCGCTTCAGCTCGTCCGCCATGTTCTCATGTGAACTGAACCTGACGCCCTCGTCAAAACTGTATTCAAAATGCCCGGCCCTGTAATAGACGCGGAAATTATTCTCTTTAAAATGCTTCCTGTTGTAATAGACGCTGTAGTAGCAGCTTTTGAATGTTTCCTTCACAACTCCTTCGGGAATGAAACGCGACAGGACCTGGTTCAGCTTAGCGCACATATCGTGTACCCTCAAATTGAGTAAGCCTTCAGCTATCAGCTGTACCCTAACTCACTCTAAAAAAATAACCTTTCAGATATTCCGTCTCCGGGATCCATCGCGATATCGGATGATCTTCGCCCTGACGGCATCTCTTCAATATCGTAAGCTCTCTCCCCGCCCTGGCCGCCGCTTCTTTCAGGGCCGCTGAAAAGACCGCGTTCGGCATATTATGCGAACATGAAAAAGTCGCGAGCACGCCGTCTTCATTCAGGCATTTCATCGCCTTACAATTTAATTCCTTATAGCCTCTGGAGGCGCTCTCCAGCAGGCGCCGCGTCTTAAGAAAGGACGGCGGATCGACGATTATCACGTCAAACTTCTTCCCTGAAGAGACGGCGGCATCCAGATATTTGAATGCGTCCGCTTTCACAAATTCTATCCGGTCGGAGACATTGTTCAGCGCGGCATTTTTGCGGCCGAGCGCGAGCCAGTCCTCTTTTATGTCCACCGCCGTTACTCCGACGGCGGAGGAGAGCGCCGCGTGTATCGCGAAGGCTCCTATATATGAGAACAGGTCAAGCACGGTCTTGCCTTTCGAAACCGTATGCATCGCAAGCCTGGACGAGCGCTGGTCCAGATAGAATCCCGTCTTATGCCCTTCGTAAATATCGATTGAAAACCTGGCTTTCCCTTCGGATATCTGGATATATCTATTGCCCTTATCGCCGTGCCAGCTCTTTACTACCTTCAACGCCTCCTGGCGCCTGAACGGCCCGTCACTCTTCTCGTATATATAACGCGCGGCTGTATTCTTCCTGATCGCCCCGACAACTGCTTCGGTAAAGCGCTCCATGCCTAAAGTCAATATCTGAAATACCGCCGTATCCCCGTAGAGATCGATTATGAGTCCGGGTAGAGAGTCGGCCTCGCTGAATACGACGCGGTAAGCGTTTGTCTTCTGCGCCATGGAGGCTCTCCTGGCGATCGCCTCTTTTATCTTCTGATCGATAAATTCGCCATCGAGTGGCTCATCTTTAAATGTCAGCAGCCTTACCGTGATATCCGAGGTGGGATTATAATAACCGCGGCCTACAAATTTATTATCGGGAGTCCATACGCTCACTATGCTGCCGCCTTTGATCGGCAGTTCCGGGCGCAGTAACTGGCCCTTGTATATCCATGGATGAGCCGGCCTTAATATTCCGTTACGGCCGCTTCTTAATTTTAAAACGCTTTCTCTCATAGGGTCACAACCATCCGCAGAATGCCAGCGCCGCTATCGTCTTAGCGTCGGATATCTTGCCTCGTCTGAAGAGCCTTATGACACGGCTTCTGCTCATAATACATGTTTCTATTACCTCATCCTCTTCCGGGACGCAGGACCTCTTCTTCAGGCCGTCGGCCCTGTAAATAAATATTTTTTCGGTGGAATAGCCCGGCACGGGATAGATGGAGCCCAGGAGCTTAAATCTCTTTGCCTTATAGCCCGTCTCCTCGACGACCTCGCGCCTGGCGCATGAAAGCGGGCTCTCTCCCGGTTCCAACGTACCCGCCGGCAATTCGTATATACGGGTTCCGATGACCGGCCGAAGCTGCCTCAGCATTATTATCTTGTCTTCTGTTAAAAACGGCACTATAAGCGCCGCCCCCGGATGACGCACCATCTCGTATGTAGCGAGATAGCCATGAGGCAGCCGCACCTTCTTCACTAATACCTTTAACAGTTTTCCGTTGTATACAGTCTTCATCTTCCCGCTCCCTATTGCGAAAATATCCTCCCGACCTTTGCCCCACCTTGAGGGCTTCATTCGCGGCGATGAATTATTTTCGCCGTGCGCTAAGGTTTACGTCGAGCGAATTATGTGTACAGATTCACGCACTTTCATATTCGCTCGACGTAAAACTAATCTCTTAACCATATGGGCCTTTGCGCACCTACAGTCATACTACGCACTATGCCGAAAAAATTCA
>JAHJHP010000017.1 GCA_018823705.1 Candidatus Omnitrophota bacterium
GCTTGATGTTTTTACGAGTGACACGACCTAAGCCTTTTTTCGAATAAGAGGCGGTACGGGGTGGGGCTTATCACGATCGACTAGTATTACGCGCAAGGGTACGGGACACAGCCTCGCATAGGAAAAAAGGCGAGGTCGTGGCAGGACCCGTAAAAACATACTGCGCGAGTTAGGATATTTTCGCATGCATATGAAATTAATTACGACTTATATCCTGGTCATATAGTATAATCGGAAACAGCATAGTAACAGACTGCAGACGAAGGAAAGGTCAGTATATGGCTGTTGAACAAGAAGGAATGAGCGGAATACAGTTTGTCTACCTGGGCGCGCTGGGAGTTTTGCTCTTATTTATATGGTCGAAATACTTTAGATCTCTGAAGATAGAACGCAGGGATCCCGGCCTCATTCCTGACAAATGGACCAAGTCCATGAATCCTATGCCTGCGAACGACGAGACTGTTTACATGGATATCGTTAGTGAACGTGCGACAGAGGCTATAGCCAGGCTCCGCGATGATGGTTTCGTCAAAGAGGCCGATATTATCCTGGAAGAGCTCAGTAAGAAGGTCAGTGCATTAGTAAAAGAAAAAGATATTAAATTTATCGAGATAGATCAAAAATACAAGCAGACGCTTATCGAAAAGAAACAGATAGACTCCATCGTACGGAGCGTCGCGGAAGGGTTGGTCGTTCTCAACGAACGCGGCGAGGTCATCATGATGAACCCCGCGGCCGAGAAGTTGCTTGATCTCGATAAGGCGGAGCAGATGGGAAAGCCCATGAGAGGATCCATAAAGAAATCGCAGCTTATGTCGCTCACCAAGCGCGAGGAAAATACCGGCGAGACTGAAATAGAAATGGAATCCGCAAGTGAGGACGTTAAGAAAACTTTGAGAGCGTCAAATGCCGTGATAGAAAATGAGAACGGACAGACTATCGGCATGGTATCGGTCTTTACAGATGTAACTAAACAGAAAGAGCTGGATGCGATTAAGGCCCAGTTCGTATCAAATATATCGCATGAGCTGCGGACCCCGCTTATCGCCATCCGCAACTCCGTGGAGATAATACTTACCCTGAAGACGGGCCCTCTTACTGATGATCAGAATAAATTTTTGTCGATCGCCGAAAATAACCTGAAAAGGCTTGGCCTTCTTATCGATGATCTGCTGGATCTTTCAAAAGTTGAAGCAAAAAAGGCCGAATTGCATATGGAATCGTCGGACATAGGGTTGCTGATCCAGGAGACGTGCGATTCTTTTTGGGCATGGGCCGACACTAAAGAGATCTCCATAGTGAAAAACATCCAGCGCGATATCCGCAAAGTCAATTTTGATCGGAAGCGGATCACGCAGGTACTCACTAATCTGGTCGGAAATTCCATAAAATTTACTCCAAAGAACGGCACCATTACCGTCACGGCCAACATCGTAACGATCGAGGATAAGGATACGCTGGTCGTGAGCGTAGCCGATACAGGGGTCGGCATATCCCAGGAAGATCTTCCGAAGTTATTTAATAAATTCCAGCAACTCGGAAACGCGAAGTCGTTGCATCACATAAGCGGCACAGGACTGGGGCTATACATATCAAAGGAACTGATAGCTCTTCATGGCGGGACCATTTACGCCAAGAGCGAGGCCAATAGAGGTTCGACATTTGTTTTTAAAATCCCGGTATAATTACTATTATGAATGAAACCAAGATCATTTTAATGATAGATGATGAAACGGATTTTTTGTCGACAACCCAATTTCTGCTCGAAAGCGCCCATTTTAAGGTCATCACCGCCTCGACTCCCGAAGATGGCTTGCGTAAAGCGACGCTCAATCCGGACCTTATCCTGCTCGATATAAATATGCCCGGCATGGACGGACTAACGCTATGCAAGCGATTAAAGGAAGATAAGTCCACCTGCCACATTCCGATAATCATGCTCACTTTGAATAACAGCACGCTGGAGAAGGTGGCGGCATTCGATTTCGGCGTAGCGGATTATGTAGGCAAGCAATTTCCGTTTGAAGAGATGCTAGTGAGAATACAGGCCGCGCTCAGGGACAGGTCGCATCTGAATTCCGGGGAATCCGGCGAGATAAAGAACAAAAAAATATCGGATTTACGGGAACTTATCGAAAAGGCAGATCTGCAGATATTGTTCCAACCGATAGTCTCTCTTCAGACCGGCCTTCCTATGGGGTATGAAGCGCTGGCGCGCGGGCCCAAAGGAACATTTTTCGAGAACCCGGCGGATCTGTTCGTATTCGCATCTGACGTCAATATGCTCAATGAGCTGGATTCTCTCAGTAGAAATCTTTCAATAAAAAAAGCAAAATTTCTTAAGAAAGGGGACGTCCTCTTCCTTAACGTCGACCCGGGCATAACAAACACGTCCGACTTTAAAAATCTGGAATTTCTTAAAGGTTCCGATATAACACCGGGACAAATATGTATTGAAATAACCGAAAGAACGTTTGTAAAACACTTTGCCGTTCTTACGATGAATTTGAAAGAGATGAGAGCAAGAGGCGTAAGAGTAGCAATAGATGACGTCGGCGAAGGATACTCCAGCCTGAACGCCATCGCGGAATTAAAGCCGGACTTTATCAAGATGGATATAAGCATCATTCGCGACATGGATAAGGACAATGTTAAGCAGAATCTGGTTCGCCTGGTGGCGGGATTGGCCAAGAACATCAATAGCCGCCTTATAGGCGAAGGGATCGAGACAAAAGAGGAATGTGATACTCTCAAGTCTCTGGGGGTTGATTATGGTCAGGGATATTTTTTTATGAAACCTTTCTCCGTCGGAGATTGAAAGGGCGGTAAAAATTAACTGCAATCGCTGTCTCTTTGTGGTAAAATCCGAGTCATGAGTTACGCTCAGGCACTCGACAAGGCATGGGAAGACGTGCGGGCGCTGTCGGGCCAGGAATGTTTTAACATAAAATTTATTTCCGATACCTGCGATATTTTTCCGGTATCGAAACGCGCGATATCCGCATCCTGTAGCGCCGGCGTCAAAGATCATGTCGCGATAATCCTGCTTCATTATCTTGCCAGGAAGCTGGCTTTGGGCAAATTGCCTGAGTTAACGGGTGAATGGATAGACTTTAGCGCCCTGGAGGGTGGAGCCGGGTACTATCCGGCGTTTAAAAAGCGGACCGAATCGCAAATCGTGAGGAAATACGGCGATAATCCTGAAGCGTTATTTGACGCAGCGCGCCGACTGAGCGCAAAGAGAGGCGAGTTTAAAGACGTAAGCATTATTATCTATCCGCTTGAAGATGTGGCTATTCTTATAAAGATGTCGAAAGCCGATCAGGAGTTCTCTTCCAGCGCCAGCATATTGTTTGATAAAAATATTTCCGCCATTTTTTGTACGGAGGATATAGTCGTTCTCACGGAACTGATAGTACATCAACTATAAGGAAACTATATGATAAGACGCATAAAGAGAAAAAAACGGATAGGCATATTGACCGGAGGAGGCGACTGCGCGGGCATCAATGCCGTAATAAGAGCCGTCGCAAAGAAAGCTATCAATGATTATGACATGGAGATCGTAGGCATAGAGGATGGCTACGAAGGAGCTGTAAATAATAAGCATAAAAGATTGGATAGCAGGGACGTTTCGGGCATATTGACGCTGGGGGGCACGATACTCGGCACGACTAAGAAGATAAATCCGTACAGATACGCGATTAAGAGTGGTAATGACTTTAAATTTAAGGATATGTCTAAAGCCGTGGTGCGCAACATTGAAAACCTGGAGCTCGACTGCCTCGTCGTAATAGGCGGAGACGGTACTCTCGGCATAGCATATAAGCTCTTTAAGGACGGCATCCCTGTTGTCGGCGTACCCAAGACGATAGATAACGACATCCTGGGCACCGACCTGACGTTCGGTTTCGACACGGCGCTCTCGATAGCTACCGATGGCATCGACCGTCTTCACTCAACAGCCCAATCTCATCACAGAGTCATGGTGGTAGAAGTTATGGGGCACAACGCGGGATGGCTGGCACTCTATTCTGGGATAGCCGGCGGAGGCGATATAATCCTGATACCCGAAATACCTTACGAGATGAACAAAATAATCGGCAAGGTAAAAGAGCGGCACAAAATCGGCAAGCGGTTTTCGATAGTTGTTGTAGCTGAGGGAGCAAAGCCGAAAGGCGGAAATGTAGTAATCCAGAGAATGGTCAAGGAGAGCTCAGACCCGATAAGGCTGGGAGGCATAGGATTTGTGCTCGGCGACAAGCTAGAGAAAATAACGGGTTTCGAAACCCGTGCGGTAGTCATGGGCCACCTACAGAGAGGCGGCACTCCGACAGCGTTCGACAGAGTCCTGGCCACACAGCTCGGCTCAACAGCCGTCGACATGATAGTCAATAAGAAGTTCGGTAATATGGTAGCTATGCAAAAGAGCGCCCTGGTAATGGTTAACCTTAAAGATGTAGCCAAAGGCCATAGGAGCGTGCCGGTCGATAGCCCATTGATAAAGACTGCCATATCCCTGGGGACATGTTTCGGGAATTAATACGAAGAATGAAAGGAGCTCTTCATGCCTGACAATTTATTTAATGCCGCAGAAGTGATCGATATGGGCATAGCTAAAGAGAAGAAGAGACGGGATTTTTACGCGCTTTGCGCGAAGAAATTCAAAGATGAGGCTATGCAGAAACTCTTTACACAGCTCGAGAGTTGGGAGGACGAACACATTAAAAAATTCACTGAAATACGCGATTCCGCAGAGGAGTCGGAGGTCGTCGAATCGTACCAGGGAGAGTTTGAAGCGTACATACGATCTCTTGTTGATGATATGCAGTATAAACAGGTTTCGGTGGCCAATTTCGCGAAGTACGTCCGGAACCCTTTGGCTGCGATCAGGTACGGGATGGGATTCGAAAGGGACGCGATACTATTCTTCAGTGAGCTCCTGAGACATATGACTCCTTTGCACAGGGAGAAGATCATCGAGCTGATAAATGAAGAGAAGAAACACCTGATGTACCTGGCGGAGATCAAGACCAAATACGAATGAGGATATCCGTAAGGATAAAGCCTAACGCTAAGACGGAGGCCGTCGAAAGACTTCCCGGCGGTGAATTCCTGGTGCGAGTCAAAGCGCCGGCGAAAGAAGGCAAGGCAAATGAGGCGCTCATAATAGCGCTCAAACATTATTTCAATGTTCCGAAAAGCAGAATATCCATAGCAAGCGGCCTCGGCTCAAAAAATAAGATAGTAGATATTTTTTAATGTTGTTATTGACAATTTGCGATGTACTGCTATGATATGGTCATCGGCAGGTGATTACCGTAACGTAAGTGAGACAAGGACGTCTACTACATGAGTGGGCGTCTATTTTTTTATCCGGATAAGCACAAAATAGAGGCATAATACAAGATGAAGATCCTTAAGAGGCGCGCGCTCGCCGACTCAAGCGCCACCAGGATCACCAGTATAGAGGTTCTATCGCCCGACATCGCACGAAAAGCCAGGCCGGGGCAATTCATCGCCCTGATGGTGAGCGATAAAGGAGAGAGAATACCCTTGACGATAGTCGACACCAATAAAGATACCGGCAGCATAACTCTTATATTCCAGGAGCTCGGGTTCACCACGCAATTACTGGGACAGATGAAGGAGGGTGATTCGCTCTACTCTCTGGTAGGCCCGCTCGGCCACGCTACCGATATCAGGAACTACGGGCAGGTGATACTGGTCGGAGGGGGCGTCGGGATTGCGGAGATATATCCGGTTGCCAGGGCGCTCAAGGCCTCCGGAAACCATATAACCACCATTCTGGGAGCCAGGACAAAAAGCCTGCTGATACTCGAAGATGAGCTTAAGGCCATATCTGACAATCTTCTTGTAGCGACAGACGACGGTTCTTACGGACGCAAGGCCTTCACCACCGACATCCTCGACGATGAGCTACAAAAGCAAAAGTACGGCTTGGTATACTCGGTAGGCCCGATCCCGATGATGAAACGTTCGGCTGCGGTGACCGCAAAGTACGGCGTCAAGACGATAGTATCTCTCAATGCTATCATGGTCGACGCGACCGGCATGTGCGGATGCTGCAGGGTCACCATAGGCGGCAAGACCCTATTCAGCTGCGTGGACGGCCCGGAATTCGACGCCCAGCAGGTAGATTGGGATGAACTGGTCAAACGCAACAGGATATACGAAGACAAAGAGAAGCATATATGCAACCTGAAGGCACTGTAAATCCGATGAAGAAAGAGCCCGTAAGAGTCCGCGAAGAGGACTCCTCTAAGAGGTCCGCCTCGTTTTGTGAAGTCGTCTTAGGTTATAATGAGGCCGAGGCGCTGAAGGAAGCCTCAAGATGCATCCAATGCAAAGACCCCTCCTGCAGCCGGGGATGCCCCGTAGGCATAGATATCAAAAAATTCATCTATCAAATAACGAGGAAAGAGTATAAGCTCGCCTATCTCACTCTGCGGGAGAAGAACGACTTTCCGTCGATCTGCGGCAGGGTATGCCCTGCGGAGTATCAGTGCAGGAAGACTTGCGTATTTACCAAAAAGGGTTCAGCCTTCGCCTCCGAACAGGCGATCAATATACATTTTCTGGAGCGGTTCGCGGGCGATTACGGCAAGAACAACGATCTCGACATACCGATCAAAAAGAACGAGAAGCTCTCAAAATATAAAGTTGCGATAGTGGGCAGCGGCCCCGCGGGCATGGCAGTCGCAGGCGAGCTCGCAAGGCAGGGCATAAGAGTGACAATGTATGAGGGTCTTCATAAACCGGGTGGAGTCCTGCGATACGGTATCCCGCCGTTCAGGCTGCCGCGGGATATCCTCGATTTCGAGCTGGATTCGCTTTCGAAGCTGGGCGCACGGCTCGTGCCGAATTATATAATCGGTAAAGCTAAGGGACTGCAGGAACTTCTTGACGAGGGCTACGATGCTGTATTTCTCGGGCTCGGCGCGGGCATACCGACATTTCTCGGAATAAAGGGCGAAAATCTTTGTAACGTTTATTCGGCGAATGAGTTTCTCGCGAGAGTGAATCTGATGTCGGCTTTCAAGTTTCCGGAGTTTCACACTCCTGTAAACATAGGAAAATCCATAGTAGTGATTGGCGGCGGTAACACCGCTATGGACGCTGCCAGGGCTGCCCTGAGGATACAGAAGATACGCGGGATGGCTCCCGACACCACGGTATTATACAGGCGTACGGAGATCGAGATGCCGGCAAGACGGCTTGAAATAGAGCATGCCAGGGAGGAAGGCGTCAAATTCAGGTTTCTCTCATCGCCGGAAGAATTCAGCGGCGACGAGACGGGTTTTGTAAAGAAACTGCGCTGTCTCGAGTGCAAACTTGGTGAACCCGATAGTTCCGGGAGAAGAAGGCCTATCGCCATCCCCGGCAGTGATTACGAAGTCGATTGCGACATGGCTGTGATAGCCATAGGGCTCCTGGCAAACCAGGTGCTTACGCGAGTGACACCCGAGCTGGCTACGGATAAATACTCGGACGTCATAGTCAATAAGGAGACGATGGAGACGTCGATGAAGAACGTCTACGCGGGCGGCGACATTGTGGGCGGCGAAGGAACGGTGATCGAGGCCATGGGAATGGCAAAGAAGGCTTCGCGGGCGATAATAAAATATCTTCTGCAAAAGTGACGATTGAAGGGGTTAAACTAAGGAGGGAAGAAAAGATGCAAAAGAGAGTGGAGGAGTTCATGCATAAGGTCATCGCGAAAAACCGCGGTGAAACTGAATTCCATCAGGCGGTAAGAGAAGTGGCAGAGTCGGTCATGCCATATATAAACGAGAACCCTAAATATCAAAAAGCCAAGATCCTCGATAGGATGGTGGAACCTGAGAGGGTGATCATGTTCCGCGTTCCGTGGACCGATGACAAAGGCGAAATACAGATAAACAGAGGCTTCCGCATAGAGATGAATAGCGCGATAGGGCCTTATAAAGGCGGCCTGCGTTTTCATCCCAGCGTTAACCTCGGTGTCCTGAAGTTCCTGGCATTCGAACAGGTCTTCAAAAACAGCTTGACCACGCTTCCTCTGGGAGGCGGTAAGGGCGGATCAGATTTCGACCCTAAAGGAAAGTCGGATAACGAAGTGATGCAATTCTGCCAGAGCTTCATGACCGAGCTCCAGAGGCACATCGGCCCCGATACCGACGTCCCCGCGGGAGATATCGGCGTTGGCGGACGGGAGATAGGGTTCATGTTCGGCCAGTATAAGAGGCTGCGCAATGAGTTCACCGGCGTCCTGACAGGGAAGGGCCTTAATTGGGGCGGTTCGCTCATCAGGCCTGAGGCTACGGGTTACGGTTGCGTCTATTTTGTCCAGGCGATGCTGAAAACCAGAGGCGAGTCTCTGAAGGGTAAGGTATGCGCGGTATCCGGATCCGGTAACGTCGCTCAATATACGGTCGAAAAACTGTATGAGCTCGGCGCGAAAGTTGTAACGCTCTCAGATTCCGACGGCTATATCCACGATGAAGGCGGCATAGATAAGAAGGAACTGAAGTGCGTGATGGACCTCAAGAACGTGAAGAGAGGCCGCATAAAGGATTGCGCTAAAGAGTTCAAGTGTAAATATTACGAAGGCAAGCGCCCGTGGTCAGTAAAGTGCGATATCGCGTTCCCGAGCGCCACTCAGAACGAGATAAGCGGCGAAGACGCGAAGATGCTCGTCAAAAATGGCTGCTACGTGATCGGTGAAGGAGCAAATATGCCGACCACCCCCGAGGGCATCGAGGTCTTCCAGAAAGCTAAGATCCTGTATGCGCCCGGTAAAGCCGCAAACGCCGGCGGAGTGGCGACGAGCGGCCTCGAGATGTCGCAGAACAGCGAACGCCTTTCATGGACCAGGGAAGTGGTCGATGAGAAGCTTCATAATATCATGATCGGCATCCATAACTCCTGCGTGAGGTATGGAAAAGAAGGCAAGTACATAGATTACGTTAAGGGCGCAAACATCGCGGGATTTGTAAAAGTCGCCGATGCGATGCTCGACCAGGGCCTCGTATAACAGAACCCGGGATTAATCAGCTCCGGCAATAAGAGAACAAGGACGTTCTGTATCCGCATGATGCGGGGGAGATCGTCCTTGTTTTTTAATAATCTAGGAATTGCAGAAATACCTAAGTCGAAGCATATTCGCACTGAAAATATTCCCCCTAAGCTCTAGCTACAGGGGCCGGTCTTTTGTTCAGTAGAAAAAGGGGAACCTGCGGAACTCGGCCGCCGGAGGCGGCCTCAAATCCTACTTCGCATTCAAGGCTTAAAATACCGAGTGCTTCGTAGGATTCCGCCAAAGCACCTGATAGCTTAACTATTGGTTGCAAAGGCGGACATCCTCGGTTCTTTTATTATTAAAAAAGTTATTAAATATAACCCTTTTTCTGCTTCTCAAAACACCTAATATTTTCAATGTGCTCATATTGCTTCGACTTAGGTCTTTCTGCCTACTATTGGGGATCACATGGGGCGAAAATATCGAAGGATGCCGCACCTCAGGGCTTCACTCGCTCCCCCAGGGATTTTTCGGCCAAGTCAGCAGTCCCTCGCGGGGAGGGTGTTGAGCGGGGCGTCGAAAGTCGCGAGCGGGCACGGTTTTTTGGCCCTGGTTTGCCTGTTCGCCAAAAAGAGCGAGCGAACTTTCCGAGCAAAATTTCCACGCCGGGGAAATTTTGCGTCCCCGCGAAGCACCCTCCCC
>JAHJHP010000018.1 GCA_018823705.1 Candidatus Omnitrophota bacterium
GCCTTTTTTCGTGTAAGAGGCGGTACGGGGTGGGGCTTATCACGATCGACTAGTATTACGTGCAAGGGTACGGGACACAGCCTCGCATAGGAAAAAAGGCGAGAGAGCGACAGGACCCGGAAAGTCAGCAGGGCACTTACAATAGGAGGTTCAGGAAGATGGCAAAGACGATAAAAGAGATCAATGAAAAGATAAAACGCGGCGACGTGGTCGTTGTGACCGCCGACGAGGTGATAGATCTCGTCGAAAAGAATGGGCTCAAAGAGACCGCGCGCAAAGTCGACGTCGTGACGACAGGGACTTTCGGGCCGATGTGCTCATCGGGGGCATACCTCAATATTGGCCACTCAAAGCCTAAGATAAAGCTGGGCGGAGGCCGCGCTACATTGAACGAAGTGCCGGCATATACGGGTTTCGCGGCGGTCGACATTTATATCGGCGCTACCGCCATGCCGGATGATGATCCGAGGAACAAAGTCTATCCCGGAGAGTTCAAATACGGCGGAGGCCATGTTATAGAGGCCCTGGTATCGGGTAAAGACGTTACGCTGGAAGGCACGGCGTACGGTACCGACTGTTATCCGCGTAAACATATCAAGACATACATCAATATCAAGGACCTTAACGAGTCGGTCCTGTTAAATCCGAGAAATTGTTATCAGAACTATAACTGCGCCGTTAACGTCTCGGGCCAGAAGAATATCTACACTTATATGGGTATGCTGAAACCGAACATAGGAAATGCGAACTATTGTTCGGCCGGACAACTCTCCCCGTTGCTGAAAGACCCGCATTATAAGACCATAGGTGTGGGGACGAGGATATTCCTGGGCGGCGGCGTGGGCTATGTATATTGGCAGGGCACGCAGCATAATCCCGGTGTGAAACGCAAAGAGAACGGCGTACCTCAGGCGCCCGCCGGCACGATAGCGGTCATGGGCGACCTGAAGCAGATGAGCGCGTCATGGCTGCGCGGGATATCGTTCCAGGGGTACGGTACAAGCCTCAGCGTAGGCATGGGGATACCTATACCGATACTCGACGAGGAGATATTGAAATATGCCGCGATAAAGGACGAGGATATATGGACACAGATAGTCGATTACAGTGAAGATTATCCGCAGGGCAAACCGAGCGCGCTCGGTGAGGTGAACTATAAGCAGCTTAAGAGCGGCAAGATCACCGTGAAAGGCAAAGAGGTCCCGACATCATCACTTTCGAGCTACGCGAAGGCTCTCGAGATAGCCGAGGAGCTTAAGAAGTGGATACGGGAGAAGAAATTTTTCCTGACGGAACCGGTCCAGATGCTTCCCGGCGCGGATTCCGGATGCGCGGTGAGGCCCCTTAAAGAACGGCCGGTTACAGAGGTCTAGAAGAAATTGGGGGACACGATACTTATTTCTGATTAACTAAGATTAAGAAATAAGTATCGTGTCCCCCAATTTCTCGCTACTACGCGAGGTAGAATATGGAACACTTCGGTCATATATTTATCCACTACCTGGGAGAGATCCTTCCTGCGTTGGCGATAGGATTTTTCATAAGCGGGCTCGTGCACGAGCTGATACCGGAAGATATTGTACTGAAATATCTGGGGTCGGGAGGGATAAAGCCCATACTCGCCTCGACGCTGATAGGGACGCTTCTTCCGGTATGCTGCTGGGGGAGCCTGCCGATAGCGGTGAGTTTTTATAAGAAGGGCGCGAAGCTCGGGCCTGTCCTGGCATTCCTCGTCGCGACGCCTGCCACATCGATCAGCGCGCTCCTGGTATCATACAGTGTGCTCGGAGCGAGATTTACCGCGTATATATTCTTTGCCGTTATCGTGATGGGCGTATTGATGGGGCTTGTGGGCAATAAGATCAAACATACTCCCAGAAATCCGGGCGAGCCGGTAAAGTGTGCGCACTGCGAGACAGATCCGGCTCACGCGCGCCACCATAAGAAGAAAACATTCACCCAAAAATTCATCTCCGCCCTGAAATACGCGTACATTGAACTTCCGAAAGAGATCGGCGTCGAGCTTTTGATAGGGATAATCCTTGCCGCTTTCGTCGCGACATTTATACCGCTCGGGCGTCTTATAAAGGCATTCTTGAGCGGATGGTTCGGTTACGTCTTCGCTGTAATATTCGGCATCCTGATGTATATATGCTCTACCGCGACCGTGCCGCTCGTAGACAGCCTGATGAAACAGGGCATGAATTCAGGCGCCGGGATGACGCTTCTCTTAATAGGCCCCGTTACGAGTTATGGCACGCTTCTCGTCCTGCGGAAGGAATACGGCGTAAAGGTGCTATCGATATTCCTGGGGGTTTTAATAGCCGCATCACTTCTGCTTGGCGTGGGATTCCAGACCATAAAAGGGTTCTAAACCGGCCGATTTGTGGTAAAATGAACACATGAACAGTTCAATTATCGCCTTAGCGATATTTTCGGTGGCTTACCTCCTGTTCGTCTTATTACCCGGCAAAAGGGCGCACGTCGCCGTATTATCGAGCGTATCTCTGGTTTTGATAGGCGTGATCTCACCGCGGGAAGCGTTTTATGCCGTAAACTGGAACGTGATGGGCATATTCGTAGGGACGCTGATCGTGGCGGATGTATTTATGGAGAGTCGCGTTCCCGCCTACATAGCCGAGATAATAGTCGATAAGACAAAAAGCACCACCTGGGCTATCCTGTATATATGCGCGCTTACCGGATTTATATCGGCATTCGTGGAGAATGTTGCGACCGTGCTGATAGTAGCGCCCATAGCCTTCGCTCTCGCTAAGAAACTGAAGATCAACCCGATGAATATGTTGATCGCGATCGCGGTATCATCAAACTTGCAGGGCGCTGCCACTCTGATAGGCGACCCCCCCAGCATGCTGCTCGGCGGGTTTGCAAAAATGAATTTCATGGACTTCTTCTTCTATAAAGGACGCCCCAGCATATTCTTTGCGGTAGAGCTCGGAGCTATAGCGTCGTTCCCTGTGCTCTATTTCATATTCAGGCGCCACAAGACGAAGATACGGCTGATCGCGGTAGAGAAAGTCCGGAGCTGGGTGCCTACGGTGATCCTTGTGGTCCTGATAGCGTTATTGGCAGGGTCATCTTTCTTTGATACGGGTTTCTCTTATATGGCCGGAATCATTTGCGTAATATTCGGCCTGATATCGATAGCCTGGGAGAGATATGCCAATAAGAGATCCATCGTTCAGGGGCTAAAGAAGCTCGACTGGGAGACGACATTATTCCTGCTGGGAGTATTCGTGCTGGTAGGTTCGATAACCCTTACGGGCTGGATCGACAAGACGTCCGGTTTCTTATCGGGCCTGATAGGGACGAATATATTCCTGGGATATACGCTGCTCGTTTTCATAGCGTTAATAATGTCGGCCTTCATAGATAATGTGCCGTTTTTGGCAGCCATGCTTCCCGTTGCCATATCGATGGCCGCCAGGTTGGGAATAAATCCGTCACTTTTTCTGTTCGGACTTCTGATCGGAGCAAGTCTCGGGGGTAATATCACGCCCATAGGCGCCTCCGCCAACATCGTTGCGTGCGGCCTCTTAAAGAAGGAAGGTTACGAAGTAAAATTTAAAGATTTTATGAAGATAGGGGTGCCCTTTACGGCCGTCGCTGTGGTGGCCGCGTATCTGTTTGTCTGGTTCGTCTGGGGAGGGAAATAAATATGAAGATAAGGAGAGCTGTATTTGCGGTATCCGCTTCTATCGTGGTAGCCGTGGTCTTGTTGGGCGGGATATTTTGTGTCATCGATGCCGAGGGCGCCAAATCGTCCGATTCGGCGGTGCTCGCGAAACTTGACGCGATGCTGGACTCCCAGAAATCGATAACGGACGACCTTGCCGCTATAAAAGAAGACCTGAGGATAATAAAGATAAGGATAACGCAGGCTCAATAATATGGCCGGAGAACATGTAGCTTATATCGGCGCGTTCACCGCGGGGATATTGACATTCCTGTCGCCGTGCATTTTACCGCTTATACCGTCGTTCATAGCCTATATAGCGGGAGTATCTTACGGCGACATGAAGGATGGGCGGACAGATATCCGAAAGAAGACGATCTCGCATACCGTCTTTTTCATAATCGGATTCTCGATCGTTTTCATATTGATGGGCCTTACCGCGACTGTCCTTGGCAAGGCGCTCTTCGCATATCAGAAGTATATCCGGATCGGTGGAGGAGCGCTCATAATACTATTCGGTTTCACATTGACCGGTATCCTGAAGATCGGTTTTCTGGAGAAGGGTTTTCACGTCCGGGTGCGTGAAGGTAAGGCGAGCTATCTCGGATCTCTTCTGGTCGGCGTAACTTTTGCGGCGGCGTGGACACCGTGCGCCGGCCCGCTCCTGGGCTCAATACTGGTGATAGCCGGCACCGAGGGCAGCGCAGCGGAAGGGACGAAGCTCCTCGCGCTCTATTCGGCAGGGCTAGGGCTTCCGTTCCTGATAACGGCCGTCGCGATGCAGATGTTTCTCGTCCTCTTCAATCGCTTTAAAAAAGCCATGGCGTATATTAATAAGGCCGCGGGAGCTATTTTGATATTGGTCGGAGCGTTGATAATCACCGATTCGCTGAATATCATTTCACAAAAAGTTACCGAGATATTTATTAAATAACCCAAAAGGATCTGTCATGAAAAAAAACGTGTTTGTCAGGGCGCTTGTACTGCTGATGCCGGCATTTATATTATGCGCGTGCGCCGGAGGTATAGAGGCTTCTTCTGTCGCGCCCGACGTCAGCCTGTCTGATATGAATGGCAATACGGTGCAGTTATCCGATTTTAAGGGCAAAGTGATAATCCTAAACTTCTTTGCTTCGTGGTGTCCGCCATGCAGGCAGGAGATACCCGATTTCATCGAACTTCAAACACAATATGCCGGCCAGGGCTTCGTGATGATAGGCGTCTCGCTAACGCCCGCGGATAACGTCAAGCCGTTCGCCGAAAAGATGGGGATCAATTATACCGTGCTGATCGGAGATGATAAAGCACAAGCCGCATACGGCCCGATCAGATCTATACCGACGACGTTTCTTATCGACAAAGAGTTCAATATAGCGAAGAAGTATATAGGTTACAAACCGAGAGAAGTGTTTGAGAGCGGGATAAAAGAGCTCTTGAGTAAATAGAAAGGACCTTAATAATGAAAGATAAAGTAGAGAAAATGCTTGCGAAGGTCAGGGTAGCGCTGCAACAGGACGGCGGCGACATTGAGCTTGTGGCTATCGAAGGCGGAGTGATTAAAGTCCGCCTTAAAGGCGCGTGCGCCGGCTGTCCGATGAGCCAGATGACGCTCGCTAATTTCGTCGAGAAAGAGCTTAAAGCGGCGATTCCCGAGATCACGAGGGTCGAGCCGGTCCAGTAATATTTCTCAATTCTCTCAATTCTAACCAGGTTAGAATTGCCGGGTTTTAACCTGGTTAGAATTGCCGGGTTTGCATTGCCTTGCGGGTGGATATTTTGTATAATAGTTATTGATAGGACAAGAGATGATAATAACCAGGCAAAAAGATCTTAAAGAGATACTGAAATTCATCGGGGCCGGGACGAGGGTCTTTATCGTCGGGTGCGGAGAGTGCTCCACGACCTGTAAGACGGGCGGCGAAGACGATGTGAAGAAGGCCATAAAGGCGCTGGAGGCCGAAGGCAAGACCGTTACCGGCTACTCCATCCCATCGGCTCCGTGCGTTGCCGCGAAAGTGAAAGTCGAGCTTACGAAGAACCGGAAGGCCATAGAGTCGTCCGAAGCTGTCCTGGTATTTGCCTGCGGGCTGGGAATACAGTCCGTAAAAGATAACCTGCGCTTAGACAGGCCGATCCACACCGGCTGCGACACGCTCTTCATGGGCCAGGTCGATTCGAAGAACGCGTTTCTCGAAAGATGCTCCGCCTGCGGAGACTGTGTGCTCGAGTTGACGGGAACGATATGCCCGGTGACCAGGTGCCCTAAGTCGCTTTTGAACGGCCCTTGCGGTGGGCAGGATAAGGGAAAGTGTGAAGTCGACAAGGATAAAGACTGCGTCTGGATACTTATTTATAACGAATTGAAGAAGCAGGATAAACTTCATCTCTTCAGGCAGACGAAGCCGCCCAAAGACAATTCAAAGTCTGCAAAACCACGCAGCCTTTCGGTATGACTATGGCCCGCGCGCGAATAGAATAAGGCTGAAATAATATGAGAAAAGTATATCTTGATAACAACGCTACTACGAGAATGCGCGAAGAGGTCTTCGACGCGATGCTGCCTTTCTGTAAAGACGTTTATGGTAACGCCTCGAGTATCCATCAGTTCGGGCGCCCGGCAAGAGTGGCGGTAGATAAAGCCAGGCAGCTTGTGGCGGGCCTTTTAGGCGCGTCGAGCCCCGAGGAGATCATATTCACTTCCGGAGGGACGGAATCGGATAACTTCGCGATAAAGGGAGTCGCGCACGCGCTCGCCGGGAAGGGAAACCACATAATAACGTCTGCGATCGAGCATAGCGCTGTGCTCAATGCCTCGCGGGCGCTCGAAAAAGACGGATATAAAGTGACATATCTGCCCGTCGACGGTTATGGCTTCATAAACCTGGATGACTTGAAGAGCGCCATCACCGACAAGACGGTGCTCATATCGATAATGTACGCCAATAATGAGGTTGGCACGATCGAGCCGATAAGAGAGATAGGAGCTATCGCTAAAGAGCGTGGAATATATTTTCATACTGACGCTGTCCAGGCCGTTGGCAAGGCCGTATTTGCGGTGAAAGGCCTGCCTGTAGACCTCGTCTCAATGTCGGCTCACAAGATCTACGGGCCGAAAGGCGTCGGAGCCATATATATAAAGAAAGGTACCAGGATCGACGCTATAATGCATGGCGGACACCACGAGATGAATAAGCGCGCCGGCACGGAGAACGTGCCCGGGCTTATCGGGCTTGGCAAAGCGGCGGAACTGTCCGGGAAGGAAGCTCCGGAGGAGATCGTAAGATTGCGTAAAATGAGGGACTATCTCTGTAAGGGAATAGCTTCAAAGATAGCGCATACAAGGATTAACGGAGATCCGGACAGGACCCTGCCGAACACGGCGAATATAGGGTTTAAATATCTCGAAGGTGAATCGATCATGCTGAACCTGGATATGGAGGGTATCGCGGTCTCGACCGGTTCCGCCTGCACATCGGGCACGCTTGAACCGTCGCATGTGCTGACGGCCATGGGCATCGACGCTGCGGACGCTCAGGGATCGATAAGGTTTTCGCTCGGCAGGGACAACACAAAAGAAGATATGGACTATGTCCTTGAGATTTTGCCTCCGATCATACAGAGGCTGAGAGATATGTCGCCGTTATACGAGAAGTGACAATGGAGGAATTATGGACGGCCAGTATTCGGAAAAGGTGATGGAACATTTCAGGAACCCCCGCAACGTTGGCGAGATTGCGGATGCCGACGGCATCGGCAACGTCGGTAATCCTGTCTGTGGAGATATCATGAGGCTATATATAAAAGTTGATCCCGCGAATGAAGTCATTACCGATGCCAAGTTTAAAACGTTCGGGTGCGGAGCGGCGATAGCTACTTCGAGCATGGTGACCGAGCTTGTAAAGGGCAAGACGATACAGGAAGCCCTTAAGGTGTCGAACCATGCTGTGGCCGAAGCTTTAGGCGGGCTGCCGAAAGTGAAAATGCATTGCTCGATCCTTGCCGAACAGGCGCTCACGGGGGCTATTAACGATTATCTTAAGAAACATGGAAAACCCATTATAGATAAGAAATTTAAAGACGGGCATGAACCCCGTTAGAAGTCGTTTTCTAGCGGGATTATATTGGAGGCTTCTAACGGGGTGAAGCATAAGATACGAAAGCATATCACAGAGAAGATAAAGTCCTGTACGGCACTTGAAAAATCGAAAAAAAGTGCTATAATAAAGGATAGGCTATTTAAGGATAAGGAGTTTAAAAAAGCAAAGCTCGTGATGTTTTACGTCTCGCTGAAGGATGAAGTTAATACGCTTTCTATGATAGACGAGGCGGTAAAGATGGGAAAGAGAGTCTGCGTACCTATGGTACTGAGAGAAGAAAAGCGCTTAATTGCAGGCGAAATCATGGATAGGGAAAAAGATTTGGAAAGACAGCACTTTGGAATCTACCAACCGATCGTTGGACGCGTCAAAGAGGTTCCTTTAGAAGATATAGACTTGGTTGTAGTGCCGGGCGTAGCTTTTGACAAAAATAATGTCAGGCTGGGCCGCGGGCATGGTTATTACGACCGATTTCTATGCGGCCTTCCCAAAAAGACCAGGACGATAGGCCTTGCCTTCGATTTCCAGGTCTTAGAGTACCTGCCCAAAGACTCTCACGACATTCCTGTCTGGAAAACAATCACAGCATAACACCGTAAAATAGCGGGACAGCACGTTAAAGGCGCAAATAATATCTTGCGTTCGATAGCGCATTCTTCCGTATTTGGCGGTTTCTACATAGGGGGGGGAACAAGCGATGCAGAATCAGGAGACAACGATAATCTATATAGGCCTCGCAGGGATCTCAGCGGCGGTCTTCTTCGGACTGGGCTATTTTCTCCGCAAATTTTACGCGAAGAGCAAGATCAAGAACGCCGAGGACAGGGCGAAAAAGATGCTCGAGGACGCGAAAGTCGATGCCGGCAAGCTAAGGCACGAAGCCGAGCTTCAGGCAAAGGACGTCCTTCTCAAGCTTAGGACAGAATTTGAGAAAGAGACCAAAGACCGGCGCCAGGAATTGATAATATTAGAGAAGAGGCTTATCCAGAAAGAGGAAAACCTGGACCGCAAAGTCGACGTGCTTGATCGAAAGGACAAAGAGCACGAAAGAAGAGAACATTCTTTGGTAGAAAAAGAAAAGCTGCTCGTCTCGAAAGATAAAGAGATGGAGCGGTTATTACAGGAGGAGAAGGAGAAGCTCCAGAGCATATCGGGTATGACCAGGGACGAAGCAAGGCAGCTTCTATTGAAGAAACTGGAAGACGATGTAAAGCAGGAGGCTGCCATATTCATAAAGAGAAGTGAGGAAGAAGCCCGGGAGAAGGCCGATAAGGAGGCCAGGAAGATCATAGGGCTCGCTATACAACGATGCGCGGCGGATCATACGGTGGAGACGACGGTCAGCGTCGTGCACTTGCCGAGCGATGAGATGAAGGGCAGGATCATAGGGCGTGAGGGGCGCAATATACGCGCGCTCGAAATAGCGACCGGCATCGATGTCATCATAGACGATACGCCCGAGGCCGTGATCCTGTCGGGGTTCGATCCGATAAAGCGCGAGATAGCGAAGCTTTCGCTCGAACGCCTCCTTCAGGATGGGCGCATCCATCCCGGCAGGATCGAAGAGATAGTCGAGAAGGTCAAAAAGGAGATGGAGAGCACGATGCGCGAAGAGGGCGAAAAAGCGCTCTTCGATACGGGCTTACACGGCGTCCATCCGGAGATCATAAAGCTGCTGGGCCGCCTCAAATACAGGACCAGTTACGGCCAGAACGTGTTACAGCACTCTAAGGAGGTCGCGCATCTTATGGGCGTGATGGCCAGCGAATTGAAGCTGGATTTCACACTCGCCAAAAGGATCGGCTTGCTGCATGATATAGGAAAGGCCATAAGCCACGAGGTGGAGGGTACGCACTCAAAGCTCGGGTCGGATCTCGCGCGAAAATACGGAGAGTCAGAAAATATCTGTCACGCGATAGAAGCTCATCATCAGGATATAGAGCCTAAGACGCTCCTGGCGGTGCTTGTGCAGGCGGCGGACGCTATAAGCGCGACGAGGCCGGGCGCGCGCCGTGAGACTCTCGAGACTTACGTTAAGCGGCTGGAAAAACTTGAAGCGATCGCCGATTCGTTTAAGGGAGTAGCTAA
The DNA here is from genome assembly GCA_018823705.1 of Candidatus Omnitrophota bacterium. GTDB lineage: Bacteria > Omnitrophota > Gorgyraeia > 2-01-FULL-45-10 > 2-01-FULL-45-10 > CAIMPC01. The sequence goes on from JAHJHP010000018.1 coordinate 9,883, forward strand.
AGCATACGCGATACAGGCGGGCCGTGAGATACGCGTAATGGTCCAGCCCGAGAAAGTGACAGACGCCCAGGCGGCGGTCATGGCGCGCGATATCACCAAGAAGATCGAGGAGGGCCTGGAGTATCCGGGGCAGATCAAGGTGACGGTAGTGCGTGAGACGAGAGCTATCGAATACGCGAAATAACCCATCGTCATTGAGGCTGTGTCGTAATGACTTTTTTCGTCATTGCGGGGAAGATGTTGAACCGTCATTGCGAGGAGGATGTCGCAAAACTGTTTTCCGACGCGGCAATCTCGTATTGTGGCATTCGGCAGGGACGGTGAGATGAAGATTGCCTGCCTGCCTGCCGGTAGACAGGCAGCAGGCAGGCAGGCTTCGTCGTCACAGTCGAGACCGGGGACTCCCTCGCAATGACAATACGTTGCTTCTGAAGATGAACTGTTACAACCTTTAAGGAGCCGCTATGAAAATCCTATTTATCGGCGATGTAGTAGGAGCGCCGGGCAGGAGCGTGGTCGAGGCTCTGGTGCCGAAAATAAAGAAGCGTGAAGGCATCGATTTTGTCATAGTCAACGGCGAGAACGTGGCTGCCGGAAGCGGAGTGACGCCGGCCCTGGCCGGAGAGTTGTTTGGTTATGGCGCCGACGTGATAACATCGGGTGACCACATCTGGAAGAGAAAAGAGATGGTCGTCGAGCTCGGGTCGGATAAGCGGCTCCTGCGCCCGGCAAACTATCCTGCCGGAGCGCCAGGGTTCGGTTACGGCATCTTCGAGGCAGGCCCGGGCAGGAACGTCGGAGTCCTGAACCTGGTCGGCCGTGTATTCATGACAGCCGTAGAATGCCCCTTCAGGACGGCCAAAGAGGCCATCGATAAGATCAAGGACCGCTCCAAAATAATCATAGTCGACATGCATGCCGAAGCTACGAGCGAGAAGATCGCCCTCGGCTACTATCTGGACGGCCAGGTGAGCGCCGTTCTGGGGACCCACACGCATGTCCAGACTTCCGACGAAAAGATACTTCCGGGCGGGACCGCCTTCATATCAGATGTGGGCATGACCGGGCCTTTCGACGGCGTTATCGGCCGCAAGAAGGAGCAGATCATCAGGCGCTTCCTGACCCAGTTACCTACAAAATTCGAGATGGCCGAAGGCGATATTCAGCTGCACGGAGTTATTCTTGATATAGACGATAAGACCGGCAGGGCGCTTTCTATAACGAGGGTTCAGGAGAAACTTTAGCGGTATGATCTCTGAAACTAAAGAGAAACAGATATACACGGTAACTGAGCTGACGAAGTACATACGCCAGATAGTCGAGAACTCGTTTCCGAATATCTGGGTCGAGGGCGAGATATCTAATTTTATTCTGCACTCGTCCGGGCATATGTACTTCAGCCTGAAGGATGCCGGGAGCGTGGTGCAGTGCGCCATGTTCAAAAGGTCCAATGAGAAGCTCAAATTCAGGCCAAAAGACGGGATGAAGGCGATATGTTTCGGTAAGATCAGCGTCTATGAGCCGCGCGGAAGTTACCAGCTTATAGTCGAGGAGATAGAGCCGAAAGGTGTCGGCGCATTACAGTTGCAGTTCCAGCAATTAAAAGAGAGGCTCCAGAAAGAAGGCCTCTTCGACCCGGCGCATAAAGTGCCAATACCGCAGTTGCCGACCAGGATCGGTATCGTGACGAGTCCCACCGGCGCCGCGATACGCGATATATTGAATATAGCGTTACGAAGGTTCTCCAACGTCGAGATAATAATTTATCCCGTCAGAGTACAGGGAGAAGGTTCAAAGGACGAGATCGCCTCGGCGATAAGGGATTTTAACACCCTGAATAATATCGACGTGATGATCGTCGGCCGCGGAGGCGGTTCGCTGGAGGATCTATGGGCTTTTAATGAAGAGGTCGTCGCCCGCGCCATATACGACTCCGGGATACCCGTGATAAGCGCCGTCGGGCATGAGATAGACTATACGATCGCGGATTTCGTCGCCGACTTGCGCGCGCCTACGCCATCGGCTGCGGCGGAGCTCGTCATACCGAGAAAAGAGGATCTCGTAAATAGTATCAACACCAATACGGTGAGGCTGAGGAATGCGCTTCTGAATTCTCTCGGCGCGATGGCTCAGCGCCTCGCGAAGCTGAGCCAGAGTTACGCGCTCAAGCAGCCGCTCAAGATGGTCGAGAAGTATGAGCAGATGATAGACGACCTGCGCAAAGATATGGCTATCCGCATAGATCATCTGGTCAGACTGCACGGTGAGAATTATAACTTGCTTGACCAGAAACTGGCGGTCTTGAGCCCGCTGTCGATATTGAGCCGCGGATATAGCGTATCGTCCCGCCTGCCGGAAAAGAAGATCATAAAAGATACGGGTGACATAAAAGTGGGGGACAGGATCGAAACGAGGCTGGGCAAAGGCACTTTCATCAGTAAAATCGAGGAGATAAATTAATATGGCAAGCGAGATGAAGTTCGAAGAGTCGTTGAAGCGGCTGGAAAAAATAGTCCAGGAGCTCGAAAACGGGGACCTCCCGCTCGACGAGGCCTGCGAAAAGTACGAGGAGGGCATACGGTTATCGAAGGCCTGCGCCAAAAAATTGGAACAGGCCAAGAAGCGGGTCGAGATATTGCTGAAGAACGAGGATGGTTCGATAGAACTCAAAGAGTTCGACCAGCGGAAGGCTCAGGACGCGGAGAAGCCGCAGGATCCCAAGAAGAAGAAGGCGAAAACGGATTCCGAAGGAGAGCTCATATAGGCCCATGGCAAAGCGCCTCGATGAATATTTAAGAATTTCAATGGCCGTTATAGATAACGCGCTCGATAAGTATCTGCCTCCCGCCCGTCGCGCGCCCGTGACAATCCATAAGGCTATGAGATACAGTGTCTTCTCCGGCGGTAAGCGGATCCGGCCGATAATCGTAATTGAAGCGTGCAGGGTATGCGCCTCCGGGAAGAGGGCGCCCTTAAAGCGTTGTCTAAATGACGCGCTGGTGATCGGATGCGCGGTGGAGATGGTGCATGCGTATTCGCTCATACATGACGATCTGCCGTCGATGGATGACGATAATTACAGGCGCGGGCTCCCGACGAGCCACAGGGTTTTTGGCGAAGCTAACGCGATACTTGCCGGTGACGCGCTCCTGACCTTCGCGTTTAATATACTTTCGAAGCGCCTCGACGCGAAAGCCGGCATCGAGGCAATAAAAGAGCTGTCCGAAGCTGTCGGCACTTACGGTATGGTCGGCGGCCAGGCGATCGACATCGGGTATAAAGGAAAGGCCGTGAAAGCTCTGACGCGGAAACATATAAACGCTATGAAGACGGCAAGGCTTTTTGAAGCGTCCGCGAAGCTGGGCGCTATAGCCGCGCGCGCATCAGATAAAGAGATAAGGGCGATGGCTCTATTCGGGAGATCTACCGGCGCCGCGTTTCAGATAGTAGACGACATCATGGATGGTGAAGGCCCAGCCCCGACGCGAGGCAAGCGTGGGGCGCTTGAGCGTCAGGCGCGGAACGTTACGGGTAAAGCAAAAGCCGCCCTGAAGGTATTTGCAGGGAGAGCGGATACTCTCGGAGAGATAGCGGACTTTATGCTCAGGAGACGCGGTTAATATGGAGAAGCTGCTGGAAAATATAAGAGGGCCTGAGGACCTGCGCAAATTGAACCTCGCCCAGCTACCGGAGCTTGCCGATGAGATAAGGGCGGCTATTCTGGAGACAGTCTCAAAGACCGGCGGCCATCTTGCCTCAAGCCTCGGGGCTGTCGAGCTCACTATGGCGCTGCATTATGTTTTCAACACGCCCGAAGACAAGATAATATGGGATGTCGGGCACCAGGCTTACGCGCACAAGCTGCTTACGGGAAGACTCAATAAATTTGCCGGGTTAAGACAATTGGGTGGCCTGAGCGGTTTCCCGAATAAAGATGAAAGCCCGGAATATGATATATTCACCTGCGGCCACGCGTCCACGTCGATCTCGACGGCGCTTGGCCTTGTCGCGGCTCGCGACCTGCAGAGAGCGCACAATAAAGTGATAGCCGTTATAGGCGACGCGTCCCTGGCAGGCGGTATGTCGTTTGAAGCGCTCAATCATGTGGGACATACTCAGAAGGAGCTGATAGTCATACTGAACGATAACGAGAGATCGATATCGCGGAGTGTGGGAGCGCTAAGTAAGTATTTAAACAGGATAATAACGGCTCCGGCATACAATAAGATAAGGAAGGATGTGGAGAAACTCGTCAAGCGCATCCCGCGTTTCGGGTTCAGGGCATACCGCGCCGCCAGAAGACTTGAAGAGGGGCTGAAGAACCTGCTCATCCCGGGCATGTTCTTTGAAGAGATGGGATTCAGGTATTTCGGCCCGATAGACGGACACGACCTGCCGCAGATCGTCTGGACGCTGAGGAGCCTGAAAGAATTGAAGGAGCCTTTATTGATACACCTCGTGACGAAGAAGGGAAAGGGCTGTAAATACGCCGAAGCCGACCCCTCCTCTTTCCACGGCACGGGGCCCTTCGATATTGCAAGCGGTGAAAAATCGGAGGTGAAAGGCCCGGGGACGTTTACGGACGCGTTCGCGGATAAGATATTGGAGCTGGCCTCCAAAGATCCAAAGATAGTCGGTATCACCGCCGCGATGATAGACGGCACGGGTTTCAATAAATTTTCTCAGGACTATCCGGGCCGCTTCTTCGATGTGGGCATAGCCGAGGAGCATGCGGTCGGATTCAGCGCCGGCCTGGCCCGGGGCGGGCTTAAACCGGTCACCGCGGTCTATTCGACATTTTTACAGAGGGGATACGACCAGATAATACATGATGTCTGCCTGCAGAATCTTCCGGTCACCTTCTGTCTCGACCGGGCGGGGATCGTAGGCGAGGACGGACCGACCCATCACGGCGTATTTGACATAGCTTACTTAAGGCATATACCGAACCTCACATTTATGGCGCCGGCTACACCGGCAGAATTGAAAGCGATGCTTGAGCTTGCCTTATCCCTGAATTCGCCGGTCGCGATCCGTTATCCTAAAGGCGGCAGCTCTCTCGATAAGGCGCCCGGCCTCCCCGTAAAACTGGGAAAGGCGGAGATATTAAAGGACGGCAGGGATATAGTGATAATATCGATCGGGGTGATGGCTGATACCGCGCTTGAAATAGCCGGCGTCCTTGCCAAAAAGAAGATAAACGCGATGGTGATTAACGCCCGCTTTATAAAACCACTGGATGAAGTATTATTGACGGACGTATTCAGTAGGATAAAGAAGGTGATTACGATAGAGGACGGCGTATTGGATGGCGGCTTCGGGGCTGCGGTGCTGGAATTTGCTGAAGCGCACCATATCGGCCCGATCAAGCTGAAGAGATTCGGGTTTCCGGACAAATTCATAGAACATGGCAGGAGAAGTGAGCTATTTTCAAAGTATAACTTGACACCCCAGGCCATTTGCGATGTAATTATAAGGGAGGTCATGTGATTTTTCGGGCCCGAGTCAGGCGTTTACTTTCGGGCGATGCTTTCGCTCGTCGCTCGATCGCCAATAGGCTTCCTCGCTCGCTGTCGCTAAAATTTCGATGGTGAAGCCTGGACCGCCTTAAGGTATCGAAATTTTAGAGATTCGCTCCAGCATCGCCCGAAAGTTCCGCCATCTGACGGAGCCAAAAAATCACAGATGGGGGGAGGGGTGGACGGGAAGACCTAAGCGCTAAGTATATGAGCACATTGAAAATATTAGATGATATGTTAAAGTGTCAAGCTTTCCGGATATCGTTCGTTTATAATATGATACGAACGCTATTAACCAAA
>JAHJHP010000019.1 GCA_018823705.1 Candidatus Omnitrophota bacterium
ATTCAACATGCAAAGTCCGTTATCTTCCAGCAAGGGAGTTTGAAGATATAATCAAGAAGACAATATCAGACATAAGCAAGAACAAAAAACTTCTTGATGAGTGCATTGCAGCAGCAAACATGGATGCTTCATCCGGCCTTGCGCCACTGCTTAAGAAACAAAAGAAATATCAAAAAGAGATAAACAACCTGTCAAAACAGATTAAGAATCTTGTTGAGGGCATGAAAAGGGGAATTATGTCCAGGGACGTTCAGGAAGAGCACAACAGGCTTGTTGAGGAAAGAGATAGATTGCAACTGTCAAAAGACAAGATTAGCGTTGAGGTTGAGATGAAGCAAAACAAACTGCTCAACATTGACATAATCCAAAAGGGCTTGCAGAAATTTGACAAGGTTATTGATACCCTGCCATTAGAGGATCAAAAAGAACTTATGCAGCTGCTCATAAAGGAAATTATCGTTTATCCCTTTGACCCTGAAAAAGAGCAGATTTCGAAAAACGAGAAGGATACGTTTAAGATAAAAATACGAACTAAGCGGCTTAAGGTCAAGATGAAGCTTTACGCAATGCCTAATATTTCAATAGGTTGCGAAAGTAGCCCTAATAGTTCGTATTCTTCAAAAGATGGCTGCCCAGCTAGGATTCGAACCTAGACAATCAGATCCAAAATCTGATGTGCTACCATTACACCACCGGGCAATGATACCGTTACGAGAACCATTATCCCGCCGACGGCTTCGCCTTTGGCGGGACCCCGCCCCGAGTAAGACAGATGGCGGGGCACCACCGGGCAATTCAGATCCTAGTCCTTAATTCCTAGTTGACGGCAACCGGCTAAAGCTCTATGTCCTCATCATCCAACGTTACCGGGGCCTTTGCAGGGGCCTGAGGCGGCAATACCGGCGAACTTTGAGAATGCGACGGTGCTGGCGGCGCCGATGGATGCGATGGATGCGACGGATGCGATGGATGCGACGAGTGCGGCGGCGCCGATGGTGATTTCTTCTCATTTTGGAACGCTTCCAGCACTCTCTTCTGTATATAATCCCTGCACTCCGCGGTTATCGGGTGCGCTATATCCTTATGCTCTGACTCCCTCGGCATGCCTTCAGCGCCCGGGACCGGCATCTTATGCTCGGTTATAGGAAGAGCTGAACCGCAATTATTGCAGTACTTCGATCTTACCACATTTCTGAAATTACATTTCGGGCAGGGTTCTTTCAGCTTCCTGGACGGCATCGCGACAAATAATCCCTTGGTGCCCTCTATGACTTTAACATTTCTCACAACGAACATATTGTCAAATGTCAAAGTCGCATAGGCCTTTAATTTCTTATCCTGTCCTTCTTTCATGAAAATTTTGACTTCCGTGATCTCCATTGCGTGCTCCTCAAATTTGTGCTCAACCTGCCCCTACTGGATCATCTCTTAGTTTCAACGATGAATATCTGCCCGCGCTTTCCTAAAATCCCGGCCGCGCCGTGCAATAGCTTTACTCTGGCTTTCATGGCCTCCTTTCTCGTGGGGCACAGACAAAATACGCTTGGTCCGCTTCCTGAAACGATAGCTCTCCTGCCCAGTGAAGAGGCCAAGCATTTAATTATTATGCCAATAACCGGTTTTTTTGCCGCTACGACAGCCTCCAGGTCATTATGAAGCAGCCTTTCGAGGCTATTCCAATCCTTAGGGAGTGTAATTCTAACACCGCCCCGATTGTTTGTCAAGTCCCTAGACAGTCCCCGATATACATCCTTTGTCGCTACCTTAAAACCGGGATATATGAGAATATGGAAGAATTTCTTATTTAAATTGAGCTTTTGGAGCTTATCTCCCACTCCTCTTCCTATGGCAAAGGGTGTATCGAATATGAAGAATGGCACATCCGCACCCAATTTTGCCCCGAGACGCATCAATTTGCCTTTAGAGATCCTGAGATTGAGCAGCTTATTGATGCCTGTCAGCACCGCCGCGGCATCAGAACTACCCCCGCCAAGTCCGGCAGCTATCGGTATCCGCTTCTTTATCTCGACTCTGATGCCCGCGTTTACTTTTGCGGTCTTCAGAATAAGTTCAGCGGCCTTATAGGCTATATTATCCTGAGGCCTCCCGGTAACGGACTTATCGCAGACGACGGTTATTCCTCTGGCTATCCTGGTTATCTTTATATGGTCAGCGAGCGAGATGCGCTCAAATAGGGTGTAGATATTATGGTAGGAATCTTTACGCTTACTTAAGACCCTGAGGACCAGATTTACCTTTGCCGGCGCTGTCAGCTCAATAGAATTCATAACGCGTAACTCGTCTCGATCGTTGTGATGGCTTCGGAGCAAATAACAAAAATATCTTTAGCAATGTCATCTGACCTAAGTGCGAAGCATATTCGCACTGAAAATATTCCCCCTAAGCTCAAGCTATAGGGTCGGTCTTTTGTTCAGCAGAAAAAGGGGAACCTTGCGGAACTCGGCCGCCGGAGGCGGCCTCAAATCCTACTTCGCTAGTACACATAAACTACATGTAGCTTCGTAGGATTCCGCCGAAGCATCGAGTAGTTTAACTATAGGTTGCGAAGGCGGACATCCTCGGTTCTTTTATTATTAAAAACGTTATTAAATAAAACCCCTTTCCTGCTTCTCAAAAGCCCTAATATTTTCAACGTGCTCATATGCTTCGCGCTTAGGTCTTCTACTGTAGAGTATTTCGTCTCTACCCTCTCCCGAAGAGATTTTTCGGCCTAGCCGAGGAATCCTTTGCGAGGACACTTTCAGCTTGGGTAGTGTACCTGGTACTCTATGCTACGCACAAATAGCTTCATGAAGCGGCGAGTTGAATTTTTTTGCCATAGTGCGTAGTATACCTATGGGTGCGCAAGGCCCATATGGTTATGAGATTAGCTTTACGTCGAGTGAATATGAAAGTGCGTGAATCTGTACACATAATTCGATCGACGTAAACCGAAGCGCACGGCGAAAATAATTCATCGCCGCGAATGAAGCTATTTGTGCGCTGTTTTGCGTCCCCGCGAGACACCCTCCCGCGAGGGACTAACCGCGTTACAGTTGAAAAATCTTTAGCCTTTCATCTGCAGAGCTTCCCTGGCGGCGATCACTATATTCTTAGGCGTCAGGCCGAAGTGCTCGAATAACTGTTCGGGATCGCCGGAGACGCCGAACTTGTCCTTTACGCCCACCATCTTTATCGGCACTGGGTAAGCCTGAGCGACGACCTCGGCTATGGCTGAGCCCATTCCGCCGAGCACCGTATGTTCCTCTACCGTGACCATAGCGCCCGTCTCACGCGCCGCTCTTATAATGACATCCCTGTCGATCGGTTTCGGCGTATGGAGATTGATAAGACGCGCGCTTATACCTTCTCTCTTCAGCTCGTCGCACGCGAGCATAGCCTCATAGACCATCTGACCGCAGGCAAATATCGTAATATCATTGCCTTCCCGGAGGACATTGGCCCTGCCGATGCTGAACGAGTCTTCTTCCTTCGTGATCATCGGCACCGGCGCCCTGCCGAATCTCAGGTATACCGGCCCTTTTATCTTCGCCGCCTCGACCGTAGCTCTCCGGGCTTCAAGCGCGTCGCACGGCACTACCACCGTCATATTAGGCAATATCCTCATAAGAGCTATCTCTTCCAGGGCCTGATGTGTGGCGCCGTCCGGGCCGACCGATATCCCGGCGTGGGTCCCGGCGATCTTCACGCTCAGGTTCATGTAAGCTATCGACACCCTTATCTGGTCCCAGGCCCTTCCCGACGCAAAGACTCCGAATGTGCAGGCGAATGGTATCTTGCCTATTAGAGCCAGCCCCGCGGCGGTGCCGAACATATCCTGTTCAGCCACTCCCATACCGAAGAAACGCCCAGGGTAATCTTTTTGAAACCATGCCGCCCTGGTCGACTCCGTAAGGTCAGCCGAGAGCACCACGACGTTCTTATTCTCCTTGCCTAATATCAATAACCCCTCGCCGAACCCATCCCTCGTGGGAACCATCTTCATCTTTTCGTCAGCCATTTTTAATTCACCATCTCCTCAAATTTAATCTTTTTGGTCCTGTATTTTTCCAGAGAATCCCTGGACACCTTTAAATCCCTCTTGTCGGCCTGATTAATTATCTCGATATAATCAAAGCCGTCGAACGCGTAACCGTGAATTACATCTGCCGCTACTTTTAAGGCCGCTTTGATGGCGCCGTCGTAAAGCCGTCCGGGGTCGGCTTCGCCGTAACTTTGCCCTTCCGCTAAAAGATCCACCTTAAAATAGGAGCTACCCGCTGCGATGTTATAATATCCTTTTACGCTCTTGAGCGAGAACACGGCCGACAGGGCTTTATCTGCCCTGAACTCCATCTTGATGCGGCTGGCGATCTGCTCCGCCAGGAATTCCGGCAGCGTTATGTCTTTTATGTAAAAGCTGCCTCCCCAGTAACCTATATCGCCTAAACCCGCCGGTTCCGCGCGGAAGAAGTCGTTCATTACCTGATCCTGCCACTTCGGATCCAGGCCCATCCTCAGGAAGACATCCTTTATCGAGCGCTCCTTCTGGGATTGAGGATTGAGCCTGAGATCTACGATCATCCTCTTCCCGAATTCACCTCTTGAAATATCTCCGAGAAAGACCCTCTTGACATCTTTCACATACTTAATTATTATTATCTGTATTTCCGGCACACGCACGTCATGCGCTATTATACAGTAAAAATCGTAATCGGCGTCGGTCGATAGCACCGCGCGCGTAACGCTCATTATGACGTCATTAAGTTTTTCGGTAGCCGATGGCGTGAGCGCGAACGAGAGATCCATCAGGTCATCCAGCAGCATATATATCGCCACCGTCTTGCCGAAGGTCCTTACTTTAACGTCCAGATTATATTCGTTCTTACAGAGCCTTATTATCGATTCTTTGAGTCTCTCTTTGGGATAGGTCGGTTCGCATCCTGTCAGAAATACGATCAGGGCAAGAACCGCAAAAGAGTACCGCCCAAGCCGTGAGATCATACGTCTTTCGGTGTGCTGAATTCGCCGTACTCCTTAAAGATCGCGTCTATATCGTCATAATCGAGCTCTTCTTTATCCATCAGCTCTTTCGCGAACCTGTCCAGGAGCGCCATCTTTTTGGTAAGTACCTCTTCCACATCTTTGAGGCATCTCTGAAATATCCTGTTAGTCTCATCGTTCAGTTCTTCCTTTACTTTTTCGGATAACTGGTTGTCCGGTATCGCGGTATAATCACCCATACGGCCTTTATCGCCCATGCCGACCACCCAGACCATCGCATGAGCGACATTCATGGCGTGTTTGAAATCCGACGTCACTCCGGTCGTCGTAGTGCCAAATTTAAGTTTTTCAGCGACATACCCCCCGAGAGAACATTTGATGTCAGCCAGGAGCTTTTCCTTGTCCCTGGTATGAAACTCTTCCTTTGGCTGATGATGCACCACGCCCAGCGAGCCGCGCCGTGGTATGATCGACGCCTTAAATACGTCCTCGGTAGGATGCAGCATATAGACCGTGATAAGATGCCCTGCCTCGTGGTACGCCGTCATCTCTCTTTCCCTGGGAGGCATATTTATCTTATGCTTTACCCCAAGGTCAACTCTCTCCATGGCCTCGGATATGTCGTCCAGCGTTATGTTGTCGCGTTTTTCTCTCGTGGCGATAAGAGCGGCTTCCCTGATGACATTCTCTATATCCGCCGGTGTCTTGTATACGGCTTTTCTGGCAAGACGCCCCACATCGATACTGGAATCGTGCAGTATCTTCCCCAGATAATATATAAACAGTTTCTCCCTGTCCTCCAGCGACGGAAGATCTATATAAAGTTTTCTGTCAAACCTCCCGGGGCGCAGGAGAGCCTTGTCCAGGCTATCTTCCGGAGAGTTGGTGGCGCCTATCACTATGATGTTCTGTTCGGCGCTTGCGGCGCCAGACTTATCCTCCCTCTCCTGGAGCCCGTCCATTTCCGCCAGAAGCTGGTTCTGCGTTGAGTTAGTCTCTTCCGTGCCGCCGAATGCCGAAAAGACCCTCTTTCTCGCTATGGCATCGAGCTCGTCTATGAATATGATGCATCCGCCGTTACCGTAAGCGAGCTGCCGCGCTTTCTTAAAAAGCGCCCTCACTCTGGATGCGCCGACTCCGACGAAGACTTCTACGAACTCGCTTCCCGACATCGCCAGGAACGGCAGTCCCGTTTCGGTCGCGACTGCCTTTGCCAGATAGGTCTTTCCGCAGCCCGGAGGCCCCAGCATGAGGATACCGCGCAGGAGCTTACCGCCTATCTTTTTGACGCGTGTCCGGTCTTTGATCAACTCTACGACTTCTCTCGCCTCGGCTTTGACATTTTCCATCCCTATAACGTCGGACCACTTCACGTTGACCAGCTCACCCTTTATGCCGGCCTTCTTACCGCTCTTGGAAAATCCTCTCCCCAACACCATTGAATAAAAATATACAAATATAGCGGCATTCATTCCAACCAGCAGTATCTGCATCGGAAGCTGAGCCAGGGTCAGCTTCATGTAAAACGACTCTAAAGACATGAGTCCCCATACGGCAAGCCTGACCAGGGCTAATATGGCGATTATGATGGCGTATTTAGGCCAATTGAACTTAAATATCATCCTGAATTTGCGGGAGAATATAAGCCCGCCCGCGAGCGTCAAAATGATAGCCAGGTACAGTAAAAGCTCTATAGTGACGAAATGCTTCATATTACTCCTCCAGATTTAGGTAACAGCCCGGCTAAGCTTTAGCGCAACTCTATTTTAAACTTTTCAAAGCCTCATCCAGCTCCAGAATAGCCTTCTCATACTCTTCCGCTTTAGGGGCGACCCCATGCCATTCCACCTTGTTCTCGATGAAAGAGACGCCTTTGCCCTTCACAGTATTGGCGATTATCATTGTGGGCCTGCCCTTAATTCCCTGAGCTTCATCGTAAGCATCCATAAGAGCTTTGATATCATGGCCGTCGATCTCTATCGTATTCCATCCGAAGTTCTGCCACTTGTGTTTAAGAGCGCCCGGGTCTTTTACATCGCAGCAGAAACCGTCTATCTGCAGTCTATTGCAATCGACTATCCCGCATACATTATCCAATTTATAGTGAGCGGCAGTCATTGCGGCTTCCCATATCTGGCCCTCGTTTGTCTCGCCGTCACCCATGAGACAATAGACCCTGATGTCGAGCCCATCCATACGCGCCCCCAGCGCGATCCCGTCGGCTATCGATAAACCCTGGCCGAGAGAACCGCTCGATATCTCGATTCCGGACAGGCCCATCTGCGGGTGCCCCTGCAATGGGCTTCCGAGCCTCCGCAAAGTCCATAACAGGTCTCTGGGGAAATATCCTTTATCGGCGAGCACTGCATAGAGAGCCGGACAAGCATGGCCTTTTGAGAGCAGGAACCTGTCGCGTTCTTTCCAGCCGGGACGCGCCGGATCATTCTTCAGCTTGTAATAGTACAGCGCGACCAGTATATCCACGGCAGAAAGGCTCCCCCCGGTATGCCCTGAACGCGCTATCATGAGCATCTTTAAGATATCTTTCCTTATCCCTATCGCTTTCTTCTGCAATTCCAAAACGTTCGGTCGTTTCATTTTTCTGTATTATCTTCCTTTTAATTTCTCTCTTACCTTCTCCTGTTCCGGATCAAATTCCAACGATTTACTCCACTCTTCCCGCGCCTTTTCGCGCAGCCCCTGCTTAAAATATATATCGCCGAGATGCTCCCTTATCGTCGGGTCATCAGGCATGGCCCGGAGCGCTTTCTCGATATGCATAAGAGCCTCATCCGTCATGCCCTTCTTAAAAAGCACCCACCCGAGCGAATCCAGAAACGCTCCGCTTTCCGGCTCGAGCGCGACCGCTCTCTTCGTCAATTCCAGGGCCTCGTCAAGCTCAACACCGTCTTCCGCGAACATATATCCGAGATAATTATAGGCGTCGGCATAGTATGGATCGAGCCTGATAGCGTCCCTGAAATGTTTAGCCGCAGAGACGTTATCGTTAATATTTTCGTAATAAGCCCCGAGGTAAAAATGCACCCTGGGGTCGTCCGGCGCCATCTCCAGCGCCTTCTTAAGATTAAGGCCCGCGTTATCAAAATCTTTTCTTACTTCGTAAATGACCCCGAGGCTTATATACGCCTCGAGATATTCGGGATTTAATTTTATCGCGCGGCTTAGAGCCTCTATACCCTTATCGGTCTTGCCCATCCTGGAGTAGATCACTCCGAGATTGAAATATAAGAGATCCGACCCGCTATCCTTCTCTATCAGTTTTTCATAGATGTCCGCCGCATCGGCCATCTTCTCCTGGAGCACGTAAATATCCGCCAAAGAGCTAAGCGCCCAGATCGAGTCCGGGGCCAGGCGCATGACCTCCTGATATTCCGCGCCGGCTTTCTCAAATTTATTTTGCGATGTGTAGATGAGCGCCGTTATGAAGCTCGGCTTCGCATCCTCAGGATCCAGGGCTTTCGCTATCTTCAGTTCTTCCAGCGCCTTCTTTGTATCCTTTAATATGAAGTAATCCGCCGCAAGGCGCGTGTGGACATAACTTACGTCCGGATCCAGGAGGATGACTTTTTCAAATTCTTTGGCGGCCTTATCGGTCTTGAGCTCGTTATCATAAATAATGCCCATCGTATAATGGGCAAGCGATCTTGCTAACGGCGTCGAAGGACGCTTCGCGTAAACCGCGCGGCCAGCGACGCCCGAGAACGAGCGGCTTCGCGAATATATATCCGCTACCGCATTCAGATTCTTTATCGCAAACGCTGATAGAGCCCCCAGAACAACCAGAGTAGATAGAACTTTGCGTGAAAACAATATACACACTCTTATCGTAATAGCTCAGTCACCAGAAGCATTCTCTTGTCATTGCGACACCGCCCTCAATCTCACTCTGGGTGGGGGAAGCAATCTTGTTTTTTGAGATTGCTTCGTCGAAAAACAGTTTTACAACATCCTCCTCGCAATGACACTAACCGCTTCTTGTGACTGAGCCGTTACCTTTTACTTTTTTTTATGGCGATCTCTTCTCATTCTCTTCTTTCTCTTATGCTTCGCCATCTTGGCTCTTTTACGTTTTTTACCGCAGGGCATTTAGCGATCACCTCCTAACGATCGATTTAATATATAACCTTGTTCAGCGGATACTCGATGATACCCTGTGCGCCCGCTCTCTTTAAGTCCGGTATAAGGTGTTTGACCACTTTCTCGTCGATTATAGTCTCAACGTCTACCCAGTCGGGATCGGTAAGGTTGGCAATTGTGGGTTTCTTCATCGCAGGCAGAAGCCGGAGCACCGCTTTCAGGTTATTCCTGGCGACATTCATCTTTAAGCCTACTTTTTCCGCCGCGAGTATCGCGCCCTTCAGGAGAAGGGCCAGGTTTTCGATCTTATTCCGTTTCCACGGATCCGCCCAACTCTTGCGGTTAGCGATAAGCTGAGTGGTCGATTCGCAGACTGTGGCGATCTCCCTGAGGTTATTGGCCCTTAGAGAAGACCCCGTCTCGGTGACCTCGACTATAGCGTCAACGCCCATGATCGCCTTGACCTCGGTCGCCCCCCAGCTGAATTCCACATGCGCTTTTATCCTGTTCTTCCTCAGATACTTCTTCGTGACGCTCACCAGTTCGGTGGCTATGGACTTGCCGCTTAAGTCTTTCACTCTCTTTATCTTCGAAGCTTCCGGAACAGCCAGCACCCATCTGACCGGCCGCATGGACTGTTTCGCATAGATAAGTTCGGCGACCCTGACCACATCCGACCCGTTCTCAAGTATCCAGTCATTACCGGTGATACCGACGTCGAGTATCCCGTCTTCGACGTATCTGGCCATCTCCTGAGCCCTGAATAGCACGCACTCGATCTCGTCATCATCGATGGACGGGAAATAGGACCTTTCGCTTATGCCGACATAAAAGCCCGCTTTCCTGAACATCTTTACGGTAGCGTCCTGAAGGCTCCCTTTCGGCAGTCCGAGCTTTATCTTAGTTTTGGTTTTGGTCATATAGTATCTCTCTTTATATTTGACGTTATATATTCGCTGATTGATTTTACATAATAAGGGTATAAAAGTCAAGGTAAGAATGGGCCTATTTTGGGGCTTTTTCGGCATAAGCATTAAATTATTCCTTTTATCTTGAAGAAAAACAAAAAATAAAATATAATCGTAACCAACCGATATAAAGGAGATACGCATGCTGAAAATATTCAGACAAAAGAACGTGACCAAGTTTGTCCTCTGGGGGCTCCTGATCCTCATACTTCCCGCATTTGTACTGTGGGGCACCGGCGCCGATCGCGGGCGTTCAAAGGAGAAGGGGCCGACATTTGTCGGACTCATAGAAGGCAAGAAGGTGACTTTCGATGACTTTGCCGATAGCATAGTTTCGATAAGATGCCAGGTCATAATGAACTACTTCAATCAGCCTGAGGTCATGAACGCATTTCTGAAATCTAAGGCTTTTATCGGTAAGCTCGCATGGGACAAGCTTCTCGTGGCGCGGGAAGCCGAAAAAGCGAATATAAAGGTCTCAAATGACGAGGTCGTAAACTTCATACGAAACCAGCCCATATTCTTACGGGGTGGCGTTTTCGACGATAAGGTCTACTACTATGTGCTGAGGAACAATATGGGCCTTGAGCCGAGGGAATTCGAAGAGATGCTAAGAAGCAACCTCCGTATTCAGAAATATAACGACCTGCTGACAAAGGATATCAGCGTGGCCGATGAAGAGATAGTAGCGGCGTATGAAAAAGATAACAACAAAATCAAAATCTCTTATCTCGCCTTCCCGGCCGATAACTTCATAGATAAAGTTAAAGTCGAGGATGCCGAGATAAAGGACTATTATGAAGCGCACAAAAATGAGTTAACAGCTCCGGCAAAAGAAGAATCCATGGATAAGGCCGCCGAAACTACCGACGCATTCGACAATGTCAAGGCCGATATAAAAACGTTCCTGACCCGGAAGCTCTCCGGAGAGCTGGCTGTAAAATCCGCAGGCGGCGAATACGACAGGATCATGCGTCTCATGGCAAAAGAGAATTTGACTTTTGAGGCCTCCGCCGCGAAGCTGGGCCTCGAGATCGTGGAGTCAGGATTTTTTTCCAGGAATGAATCGATCGAAGGCATCGGAGGGACCGGTCAGATAGCGGATGCCGCGGCGAAACTGAAGGCCGATGAGGTATCCGGGGTAGTGGAAACAGAAAAGGGCACGGTAATATTCAAAGTCGTCGGCAGTCAGAAATATGACGAGGAAAAATTCAAGGAAGAGAAAAACGATTACCTGCAGAAAACCATAAGGCCAAAGAAAGCGCAATTACTCAATGACCGGCTGAGAAAACTGAACGATGCAAGTAAGGTCAATATAGACTTTGAGGATTTTGAGAAGTATTATCGCTAGACGTTACCCAGGTATACGTACTTAAGGCTCTCCATGGCTATCTCACGGGCGCGTTCCAGCGTCTCGAGCGGCGTAGGCGGCAATTTCATCTTATAGCAGGGAAAGTACCTCGATAAATGCAGGGGGGTTTCAGGACCTGCGTTATCGCATATCCACTGCGCTTCATCCCTGATCTCTTTTTCGGAATCATTCAACCCGGGGATGACCAGCGTCGTCAGCTCGATATGACAGCTTTTTCCCGCGCGCTTAATGACATCGAGCACGCTCTCGAGCCGGCCTGCGCATATCTTCGTGTAAAATTTTTTATTGAATGCCTTCAAGTCGATATTCATCGCGCCTATGTAGGGAAGCATCTCTTCGAGGGGCTTTATATTTACGTAGCCGTTCGTAACGAGGACATTCTCGAGGTTATTTTTTCTTGCGAGCTTTGCGCATTCCAGGACAAACTCATACCAGATGAATGGCTCATTATACGTGTAGGCTATGCCGAACGATTTGAGGCTCTTAGCTCTGGATATAACTTCTTCCGGGGTGATATCTTCGAGCCGCGCATCCGGAGACTGAGAGATCTGCCAGTTCTGGCAAAAGTCGCAGTGAAGATTACAGCCCTTTGCGCCGATCGAGTATATGTATTCCCCGGGATGATAACGGTAAAGAGGCTTCTTCTCTATGGGATCGAGTGAAGCGGAGGTGATCCTGCCGTATACTTCGGAATAAAGTATGCCACCCTTATTCACGCGCACACCGCACGCGCCTCTATGGCCTTCGGCTATCAGGCATTCCGTCGGGCAGAGCCGGCAGCGGACCTTACGCGTTTCCAGTTTCTCGTAGAAGAGCGCCTCTGTCAGGAGACCCCCTATTTCAAAAATTTCTTCAGCTCTTTCATAAACTGGCCTACATCTCTGAACTGCCTGTAGACCGAGGCAAACCTGACATACGCTATCTCGTCCAGCTCATGCAGTTTCTGCATGACCAGCTCGCCTATATCGCGTGACGCGACCTCGCGATCATGCTTGCGCTCGATATATCTTTCTATGTCGTCGACGAGTTTCTCGATGCGCTTCATGCTCACGGGACGCTTCTCGCAGGCTACCATTATGCCCTTTATCAGCTTCTCGCGCTCAAAACCCTCGTGCCGGCCGTCCTTCTTTATTACCAGGAGCGGCACGCGTTCCACATACTCATATGTCGTAAAACGCTTCTTGCATTTCAGGCACTCGCGGCGCCGGCGCACGCTCGAACCGTTTTTGGCGACCCGCGAATCGATAACTCCGTCATTCCTGTTGCCGCAATACGGGCACCGCATAATTCGCTCCTGTAGATTTCGGCGTATCTTTTATTTTGACAGGCGGACTTTTATCTTAGCTTCTGTGAGCAGATCTTTCGACATCTTATCGGGATAATCACCGCGTATGACGATCTCTTTGATCCCGGCGTTTATGACCATCTTGGCGCAGATAACACACGGCTGCGTGGTGGAGTAGAGACAGGCGTCCTTGACGCTCGTCCCGTGAAGCGCGGCCTGGAGAAACGCGTTCTGTTCGGCGTGAAGCCCCCGGCATAGCTCGTGGCGTTCACCCGATGGGATATTCAGCTTTTCACGCATGCATCCGGTCACCGAGCAGTGGCGTATCTTCGACGGCACGCCGTTATAACCCGTCGCGAGTATCCTCTTATCCTTCACCAGTACCGCGCCCACCCGCCGCCTCAGGCAGGTGCTTCGCCGCGATACGAGATCCGCTATCTCCAGAAAATATTCATCCCAGGCAGGCCTCTTGACTGACGGTTTTAAGCTGCGCGATATCTTTTTCAACCCGTTAGAAACTTTGCCTAACTTGTAGTTCTTTGGGTTTCTAACGGGTTTCATTATCTCTCCAGGGCCTTTACCAGGCTCTTATACAACGGGAATTTACTTACCAGGCCTTTTACCTCTTTGCGGACATTTGAGGCCGCTTTCTCATCGGCAGGGTTGGACAGGATTTCATCTATAAGGTGAGCTATCAGCTTCATCTGGGGCTCTTTCATGCCGCGCGTGGTAACAGCAGGAGTTCCGATGCGCACTCCGCTTGCGACGAAAGGCGACTTCTTATCGTAAGGTATGAGGTTCTTATTAACGGTTATGCCGGCTTTATCCAGCGCGGCGGCCGCATCTTTGCCGGTGACATCCTTCGCGGTAAGGTCCAGTAAAAAGAGATGAGTATCCGTGCCACCTGCCACTATCCTGTACCCCAGCTTCGCCATTTCGCCTGCGAGCGCTTTGGCATTCTTAAGGATCTGTTTCTGGTAGGCCTTGAATGCAGGTGAGAGCGCCTCTTTAAAACATACCGCCTTGGCCGCTATCACATGCATGAGCGGCCCACCCTGTAATCCAGGAAACACTTCCGAGTCGATCTTTTTGGCAAACTCTTTTCTGCACATGATAAAACCGCCGCGCGGCCCGCGCAGGGTTTTATGCGTGGTAGAGGTCACAAACTCGGCGTAGTTGATGGGGCTCTCATGAAGCCCTGCCGCCACAAGCCCGGCTATGTGGGCAATATCCACAAAAAGGAATGCTCCGACGGAATCCGCTATCTGCCGGAATTTTTTGAAATCGAGCATCCTCGGGTACGCTGAGGCGCCCGCGAGTATCATCCTGGGTTTACATTCCCTGGCGATCGAGCCTATCTCATCATAGTCGAGCGTCTCCGTATCACGGTTCACGCCGTAAGGAACTATCTTATAAAATTTACCTGAAAAATTATGGGGGTGGCCGTGCGACAGATGGCCTCCGCAAGCCAGGTCCATCGCGAGGACCGTCTCTCCGGGTTTAAGCATCGCGAAATATACGACCATATTCGCCTGCGTGCCGGAATGCGGCTGCACGTTCACGTGTTCCGCTCCGAATATCTTCTTCGCGCGCTCGATCGCCAGGTCTTCCACTATATCGACGTTATGACAGCCGTTATACCATCTTGCGTGGGGATATCCCTCCGCGTACTTGTTGGTCAGCACCGAACCCTGGGCCTCCAGGACCTCTTCGCTGACGAAGTTCTCACTTGCTATCAATTCCAGGTTTCCGTTCTCACGTTTCGTCTCATCAAGGATGGCCCTGTAGACCTCGGGATCCTTCTTCCTTAAACCATCCATTTTTAACGCCCCTTCATTTTTAATTCTATATCTTTTATCTGCTTCACGCGCCTGGCATGACGCTCTTCGGTGTGCTTCGCGCCAAGCCATGCTTTTAATATCTCTTTGGCCCTGGCGAGGTCCATGTAGTTCGCCCCGAGCGCCAGGACATTCGTATCGTTATGCTCTCTCGCCGACTTCGCCATACCGACGTCGTAACAGGCCGCGGCCCGCACGCCGTGGACTTTATTCGCTATTATCGTCATACCGACTCCGGTCTTGCATATTAATACCCCGCGGGCAGCCCTACCTTCGCTCACAGCCTTGGCGACTTCGAAACCTATCAGGGGATAATCGCAAGACTCTTTCGAATGCGCGCCGAAATCGAGCACTTCGTATCCTTCGTTTTTAATGAACTTCACCAGGCTCTCTTTTAATTCGTAACCGCCATGGTCACTGCCGACAACGATCTTCACTTAAGCACCTTCTTTCTGCTGCCCGCGCCCTTATGAAGCGCCGGGTCATAACTCTTTTACGAACCTCGCGATTTCCGCCTTTATCTCGTCCCTGGTGATCCTGTATTCGTCGATAGGTTTTCCTATCGGATCATGGACACTGTAACCCTTGGGATTAAACGTGGACGAACTCCCGTATTCCTTCAGTAAATAGGTTTTGCTCTTAGCCTCCGGCGTAATGGCCAGTATTTCGTCTTTATGCATCGGCTCCATAGTAAGGATAAGGTCGGCCTTCTTTATCATATCCGCCGTGACATTTTTGGTCCTGTAGTCCGATACATCGACGCCTTCCTCTTTCATGACTTCGATCGTTTCGTTGGATGAAGGTAAGCCGTCAATCGCCCTCACTCCGGCCGAACGCACATCGATATGATCCTTGCCGAGCTCGTAAAGGCGCATACGTAAAATAGCCTCGGCCATGACAGAGCGGCATGAGTTGCCTGTGCAGACAAATAGTACGGATTTTATCATCTTGAGCCGAGCGCCTTCAATAGTGATTTTGAGCTTATCGCACCTTCCCTCAGGATCACGGGACGGGAGGCGGTGATATCTATGACCGTTGACTCTACGCCGACCTTCGTGCGTCCGGCATCCAGGATCATATCTATCTTACCGTCCATATCCTTCAACGCTTCCCGGGCGCTCACAGGCGGTTTCTTACCGCTCAGATTGGCGCTCGGAGCCACCACCGGCACGCCCGAGGCCGATATAAGACGGAGCGCCGCCGTGTTTTCCGGCATCCTGAAGCCCATTTTTCTGCCGTTCTTTGACTTCAATATTATCGTAAGAGGCCCGGGCCAAAATTTTTTGATAAGGCGCGCCGCCTTTTTGGAAATACGGCATCCCATCTTTTCGATAAGCCCTGTATCCGCTATATGGACCGTGAAGGGCTTACCGCGCGGACGCGATTTGATGCTGCAGAGCCTCTCCACCGCTTTCTTATCAAGCATGTTAGCGGCGAGCCCGTATACGGTCTCGGTGGGAAAAGCCACTATTCCACCGCTCTTAATTATCCCCGCCGCATAAGCTATTACGTCTTTATTCGGCTTATCCGGATCGACCGTTATCAGAAGAGTATTGCTTGAGTTCATCAGAATTTAAGGCTCGAGTTCTTCTTACGGACACCGTCTACAAGAGACTTCTTAAGCGCCTCCAGGCTCTTTTCGATCCTCTTATCGCTTAGGCTTAATATCTCCAGCGCCAGTATCGCAGCGTTCCTCGCGCCGGTCTTTCCGATCGTCACAGCGGCGACAGGTATACCCGAAGGCATCTGGACGATCGAGAATAACGAATCAATGCCCTTCAGCTCCTTAGTCTCCATCGGAACGCCGATGACCGGAAGCGTCGTGAGGCTTGCCGCGACTCCCGCCAGATGGGCCGCGCCGCCTGCGCCCGCGATTATCACTTTGTAACCTTTTTTGCGCGCGCCCCTGGCAAACTTCGCGGTATCATCAGGCGAGCGGTGCGCTGACAGAATCTTCACTGTGTATGAGACCTTGTTCTCGTCGAGCACCTTGATCGCCTCGCTCATCACATTCAGGTCGGAATCGCTTCCCATTATTATGGCTATCACCGGCTTCTTCATCACTATATTCTCCCTTATGAGGTGCGTCTCTACTTTAATTCCTAACAGCCCTATGGGCGATATCGGTACGGTAGTGCATCTTGTCAAAATGTACTGCCCTTACGGCCTCATAACAATGGTCTATCGCGGACCTATAGTCACTCCCGAGCGCAGTAATATTCAATACACGGCCTCCGGAGGTTATAAAAAGTCTACTGCCGTCGGTGGCGCGCCTGCCCGATTTTGTTCCGGCGTGAAATATTACGACTTCTTTCATCCCGGCAGCCTGGCTCAGCCCTCTTATCTCCATTCCCTTCACGAAATCTCCCGGATAACCGCCCGAAACGACCGCCACAGAAACGCACGGCCTGGGATTCCAGTCGAGAGCATAACCGCCAAGCTTACCATCGATCGCCCTCTCGATCAGCTCGACGAGATCGCTCTTAAGCCTCGGCATTATAGCCTGGGTCTCGGGGTCCCCGAAACGGACATTGAACTCCAGCACATAGGGGCCGTTGTCCGTAACCATGATACCCGCGTACAGGACGCCTTTATACGGTTTACCTTCACTCGCCAGGTGATTTATCACCGGATAGATCGCTTTATCCATCACCTTCCTGAGCAGGTCATCCGTGACTATCGGTGCAGGGGAGTACGCGCCCATGCCTCCGGTATTCGGCCCTTTATCGCCGTCGAATACTCTCTTATGGTCCTGGCTGGACGCGAGCGCCGTAACATTCTTGCCGTCGGATACCACTATTATGGAGGCCTCTTCGCCCTTGATACAATCTTCTATTATCACCCTGCTGCCGGCCGGGCCAAAAACTTTATCTACGAGCATCCTCGTCAGGGCGGTTTTCGCATCTTCCGTAGATTTGCATACGACCACGCCTTTTCCCGCAGCCAGGCCGTCCGCCTTTACTACAACCGGCATCTTCTTCGTCTTCAGATATTCGAGCGCATCTTCATATTTGTCAAAGATCCTGAAGTCCGCCGTGGGAATGCCCAGCTTCTTCATAAGTTCTTTGGAGAATACCTTACTGCCTTCAAGCCTGGCATTCTCTTTTGTCGGGCCGAATATTCTTAAGCCCGCGTCTTGAAAGGCATCCACGATACCGGCGACGAGCGGCACCTCGGGGCCCACGACCGTCAGGCCTATCTTACTGGCAACGGCGAAATTTAAAAGAGCTGTTATATCATCCGCTCTTATATTGACGCTCTCGGCGATATCGCTCATCCCGTCGCTTCCCGGAGCGGCGTATAATTTTCCACATTTCGGGCTTCCGGCTATCTTCCAGGCCAGCGCGTGTTCCCTCCCTCCGGAACCGATCAGGAGTATCCTCATCCGGCGATTTTCGTCCTTCGCGCGGGTCTCATAATATCTCTACTTTCCTGTTACCCTTCAGAACTCTCCCTATGATATGGCTCTTTAGCCCGGTAAGCCTGAGCAGCTCCACGGCCCTGTCAGCGGAGGGCCTGTCGATCACAAGGATCATGCCTATGCCCATATTGAACGCCCGGTACATCTGGCTGTCATCAACGCCGCCCTTCTTCTTTATGAGATCGAATATCCAGGGTACCCTCCAGGAATCTTTCAATATCTCAATGGCCATGCCTTTCGGAATTATCCTGGGAATCTTATCGTAGAAAGCGCCGCCCGTTATGTTGGCTATACCTTTTATCTTTATCTTTTTAGCGAGCGCCAGCACATGTCTCGCGTACAGCCTTGTAGGTTTAAGCAGTTCTCTGGAATATGTTTTAAGTTCTCTTTCGCTCAGCGCTTTACGGACAAGCGAATATCCGTTCGAGTGCAAGCCGCTCGACTCCAGCCCGATCACGACATCGCCGGGCCTGGTGCCGGTGCCGTCGATAACGTCTTTCTTATCCACTATGCCCACGCCGAATCCCGCCAGGTCATACTCGCCTTCGGCATACATGCCCGGCATCTCAGCCGTTTCGCCGCCGATGAGCGCATAGCCGGCCTCTTTACAGGCAACGGAGATCCCACTGACGACCTCTTTTAATACGCCCGCGCGGATTTTACCTGTAGCGATATAGTCCAGGAAAAACAGCCCTTTCGCTCCGGAGCACAGGATATCGTTCACGCTCATCGCAACGAGATCTATCCCGACCGTGTCGTGCCTGTTTGCTAAAAATGCTATCTTAAGTTTTGTGCCGACACCGTCTGTGGAGGAGACAAGGAGAGGGTCTTTGAGCTTTCTGAAGTCCGGCCTGAAGAGCGCGCCGAAAGAGCCGACATCGCTTATGACGCCCTTTATCCTGGTAGCCCCGGCAAACCGCTTATAGTTCGCCACGAGCTTATTGGCCTTATCTATATCAACGCCCGCGGCCTTATATGTGATGCGTTTCATTAATATCTTTCGGCTCTATTCCATTACCCTGCGCAGAACTTCCTGGTATGCTTCCTCGACGTTGCCCATGTCGCGGCGGAAACGGTCTTTATCGAGCTTCTCTTTTGTGGTCTTGTCCCAGAGCCTGCACGTATCGGGCGATACCTCATCAGCCAGTATTACTTTGCCCTTATAACGGCCGAACTCGAGCTTAAAATCTACGAGGATCAACCCCTTCGAATCGAAAAATTTCTTCAGCTCATCATTCACCTTGAACGAATACTTATCGATGGCCTCGAGTTCCTTATCTGTCGCTATTCCGAGCGCCCTGACATGATATTCGTTTATCAGCGGATCGTGCAGCTTATCCTCCTTGAAATGATATTCAAGGACAGGCTCCTTCAGTATGATACCCTCATCCAGCCCCAGCAGCTTCGACATCCCGCCGGCGACTATATTCCTCATAGTCACCTCTATCGGCACGATCTTCACCTTCTTGACAAGCATATCGCGGTCATTGAGCCTCTTGACGAAATGCGTCGGTACGCCTTTCTCCTCGAGAAGCCCGAATATCTTCTCGGAGAGTTTGTTGTTGATCACTCCCTTGTTCATGATGGTGCCGCGTTTCGTTGCGTCGAACGCCGTGGCGTCGTCCTTAAATTCCTGGATGAGCAGGTCCGGATCTTCTGTTTCAAATAGTTTCTTGGCTTTGCCTTCGTATATCTGCTTTAATTTTTCCATGACATTCCCCTGTTATTTAAATTCCCACCTGAGCGAATATCCTGTCCACATTCTTAAGATGATATTTGAAGTCGAATATATTGTTTATCTGGTCCATCGAGAGGATCGAACGGATGCCGTCATCGTTCAGCAGGGCATCCCTGAAAGTCCTGTTATCGCGCCTGGCGACAAACGCGACCGCCTGCACCTTGTCATATGCCTCGTCCCGGGAAAGGCCCCTCTGTATAAGCTCCAGGAGGAGTTTCCCGGAGAAGATGATGCCGCCCGACTTATTTATGTTCTCCATCATCCTGTCGGCGTTAACGACCAGGTGGGCCGTGACCTCTATGAACTTGTTCAGCATATAGTCCAGGAGGATAGTCGAATCGGGAAGGATGACCCTCTCGGCGGAAGAATGCGATATGTCGCGTTCGTGCCATAAGACCATATCTTCCATACCCGCCATAGAATTCGCTCTCAAGATACGCGCGAGCCCGGAAATACGTTCGCACACGATCGGGTTCTTTTTGTGCGGCATCGCGCTCGAACCTTTCTGGTCCCTGGAGAAATACTCTTCCACCTCTCCTATTTCGGTATGCTGCAGGTTCCTGAATTCCGTAGCGAACTTCTCGAGTGAGGTCCCGGTGATGGCTATAGCGGCCAGGAATTCGGCATGACGGTCCCGCTGAAGTATCTGCGTCGATATGCGCGCGGCCCTGAGCCCGAGCTTCCTGCATACGTAGGCCTCTACGGACGGCTCTATATTGGCATAAGTCCCCACGGCGCCCGATATCTTTCCGACGCTTACGACCTCACGCGCCCTCTTCAGCCTGGCGAGGTTGCGGCTCATCTCATCATAATAAAGCGCCAGCTTCAAGCCAAAAGTGATCGGCTCGGCGTGCACCGAGTGCGTCCTGCCTATCATAACCGTCTTCTTGTGACGGACAGCTTTACCCCTTAAGATGCGCATGAGCTTCTTGATATCGTCGATCAGGATGTCGCAGGCCTCCTGCATCTGTACCGACAGGCCCGTATCCAGGACATCGCTGGAAGTAAGCCCCATATGTATGTATTTGGCGTCCTCGCCCACATATTCGGAGACGCACTTTATAAAAGCTATCACGTCGTGATTTGTAACCGCCTCGATAGTCCTTATCCTCTCGACGTCGAACCGGGCTTTCCTCTGTATCTGAGCCAGCGATCCCTTCGGGATCCTGCCGATCTTCGCCAGCGCTTCGCAGGCAAATATCTCCACATCCAGCATCTTACGGAAGCGGTTCTCCTCGCTCCATATCGCGGCCATCCTTGGCAATGAGTATCTATCTATCATCGATATCATCCTTAGTGTTATATAGGAGATATTATTCTATATTATACGGCGGGGGGTGTCAATCAAAGAAAGGATATGTTCCAATCCTCATTTCAGCCCTAAGCCGAAGCTTTCGAGCACTGAAAAAAATTTCCCCCGTAGTTGCCTGAAGAGACCGGCCTTTCGTTCGGTGTAAAAAGGGGAGCCTGCGGAACTCGGCCGCCATAGGCGGCCTCAAATCCTACTTCGCTTATACGCTTAGACTACATAAAGCTTCGTAGGATTCCGCCTACTATCATACCTCTTAGACGAATGGCTGATACTATGGCGGACATCCTCGGCTCTTTTTAACCCTTTTTCCGCCTCACGAAAAGGCCTATTTTTTTCAACGTGCTCTTCAAGCTTCGGCTTAGGTCTTTCTGTCATAGAATATTCCGTCTCTACTCTCTCCCCAGGAGCGAGTGAAAGGCGAAAATATCGTATGGGCACCGCACGAATGGCTTCATGAAGCGGCGAGTTGAATTTTTTCGGCATAGTGTGTGATATACCTGTAGGTGCTCTAAGGCCCATATGGTTAAGTGAGCTGCTTTACGTATCGCGAATATGAGAGTGCGTGGATCTGTACACATAATTCGCGATACGTAAACCTTAGCGCACGGCGAAAATAATTCATCGCCGCGAATGGAGCCATGAAGTGCGGTTTGACGGATATTTTCGCCGTAGACGAGTGTTATGCAGACTTTTGGACTTCGTATATCATCTTCAATTGCTCATATTTCATTGGCTCCGCGCGGGGGATGAAGATATAGATATGCAGCTTGTCGTCCTTAATGATCTCTATGGAAGTGGAATCCTGGGTTATTTCAAAACCTATTGAGAGTTTCAAAGCAAGCGTCAGCATCTCCATAAGTCGAATATAGCTATCGGTCGTTA
This sequence comes from Candidatus Omnitrophota bacterium, assembly GCA_018823705.1. GTDB lineage: Bacteria > Omnitrophota > Gorgyraeia > 2-01-FULL-45-10 > 2-01-FULL-45-10 > CAIMPC01. Next base: position 21,919 of record JAHJHP010000019.1, read on the forward strand.
GTTCCTGACTGTCTACACCTACCACAAAGGCGCTCTTCTTATCATTGCGGAGGGTAGCGAACTCATCTGATGTAACTGTCTCCTTGCCGGCCAGCACAACTACCTTGGCGCCTGCCTTGCCCGCCCTGGCCCTCTCGGCATTTATCCGGGCCAACAGCTTGTCGTCATCGTCCACTATGAATGGTATACCCTTACTCTCACAGTAAGTTCGTATTGACGTAACGAGCCCGTTCAAATCCTTTCCCTGCAGGTGTCTGAATGTCTTTCCATCCTCAATCCGCTCGTAGCCCTTTATCCAGCTCGTGCCAAGCGCAATGATAAGGCCCTGAGACTGCGGTGGCGCCTGGATGTAGGTCAGCATGTCCTGGAAGTTCGTTGCGTGGATGCGTTCTAACTCGAAAGCTCTTTGCGAAACGTCCCCAATCATCTGAGTTTGGGCTTGATCAGCATAATAATATAAGGCCCTCAGTAAGATATAAGCATCTCGATAGAATAGTTTTGTTTTACCAAGCCAGTCGTCATCATCTTCCTCTATAGCCATTTCTGTGTTTGTAGGTATCATAGCTGCATTTGCGAAATACTGAATGAGGTCGACGGAACCAATATCATCACTTGAACCGGCTGTTTGTGCATATATCATATCTTCTAAAGTCAGCTCATCTTGAGGTAGCCTTTTCTTATCATCAAAACGATTTGTATTAATGGCTTCTTTGGCCAAAGTAAACAATTCTTCCTTTGTCATCGCATTAACTTCTGTAAGGACTTCCTGACGGAAAGATAAATCGATGGTAAATAGAGGCTCCAAACACTTTTCCCTAATCCGCTTGCCTATTATTAAGCTAAGGCCTGTGCTATCAGGAGAATTTAAGGTATCAAATATCGGGTTACTGATTAAGACATCTAAGGGCTCAGCATCCGTAATCGCTCCGGACGGGGACACTCCGGCGCCATCGACTTGAGTCTGGGCGTAGGTGAGGGCGCCTGGGAAGTTTATAGCACGACGGGCTTTATGCTCTATGGACACATCGATCTCACCTGCATCTGCCGGATCAGCCCGGGATACGTTGTATTCAATACCGAGTAATGTCTTAACCTTATACTTAAAATCTTCCGAAATTCCACTGACGAGCATTTGAGGCCCGGCTCTTGTCGGCTGTGTCGCCAAAAGGCTCTCCTTTTCAAGCAGGCTGCGCAATTCCAACACAGCTGTCCGGGACGGCAAAATTATGGTTACATCATCGCCGACAACATCTTTTATGGTATCGGCAAGAAATGCGTAGTGGGAGCATCCAAGGATCAGCGTATCAATACCGCTGTCTCTAAAACCGGCCAATTCTTTTTCTACCATACTACGGGCCTCTACGGTAACCAACTCGCCCCTCTCCGCGAAATCGACCATGGCATCCGAACAGCCGATAGCCGTTACCAACGCGTCTTTTTCCAATGACCGGATAGCTGTTTGAAAAGCTCCGGAACGTATCGTCAGCTGCGTCCCTATAACTCCGATCCTTTTGTTTTTCGTTACCATAACGGCTTCACGTACGCCGCTATCTATAAAATTTACAATCGGGATCCCCAGCTTGTCTTTAACTTCACCCGATAAGGATACTGAAGCGGTCCCGCAGGGTATCATAATAGCCTTAACGCCCTTTGATGCCAACCAGGTAATGATGTTGTTCGTTCGGGCCCTTATCTCGTCTTTCGTTTTTGAACCATACGGCAGATAGGCCGTATCGGCAAAATACAGGATATTTTCGTTCGGCATTATCCGGCGTATTTCCTTTACAGCGCTGAAACCGCCCACACCTGAATCGAAAACGCCTATTTGCGCCATAGCATTAGTAGACGTCCTATTAGAGGACCCCTTATTTGGCGCCACTTCAATGCCATCCTCACTCACGGAGCGACGACCAGCGTCATTTTCCGCATCGCTGGATGAGCCGAGGCCTTTAAATTCTACTCTTTCGACCGTCACATAGACACTATTTCCGTCTCGCATTTGTATGGTGATATATCCATTCTGCAGATTGTAGACAAGCTTATACGCTGGCATACCATTTCTCATGACAGGGATACTAAAGCCTGTTATTTCCGCGTCATCCCGCACTTCTTCTATGCCATCAATGTCAAAGCCTCTAAGCAATATCTCTGCCATATCGGCATTCTTTTTAATGTGGGGGATCAGGATTGCTGTTGGATTATGGTATTTACCCTCCTGGGTCAGCTTAATAAATGGGTAGATGAGTCTTCCTATCGCCGCAACTATCCATTCATCGCGTAAGAGTGTATTGCCTTGTGGTTGTGTAGCTGAGGGAGGAGCTAGCGCAAAGTCGCTTGCATTATCCGCAACGGCATAAAAGGGCGTACCGGACAGAGTGAGTGCGCAAACAAGGACTGCGGATATTATTCGTAATATAGGCCTGCGTATAAACATAGTATGCAGATTATAACATATGTTGTTGTTAATTTAATAGAAAGATAGCTATCTTTTTTCTACTTAACTAAAATCTATTATCCGCGGAACGAGTGCACTATCTTTTGATTCTTCTTTTGTTTTGCTTTGGTTTTTATGGTAGATATGGGAGGTGTAATATGA
>JAHJHP010000020.1 GCA_018823705.1 Candidatus Omnitrophota bacterium
ATCGGTATGAGGAGCCATTCCGGGATAGCCGCGAAGATGTTTGAGGCGCTCGCCGAGAAAGGCATTAATATAGGGATGATATCGACGAGCGAGATAAAGATATCCTGTGTCGTGAATGCGAAATACGGGCAGGAAGCGGTCAGAGCAATACACTCGAAGTTCAATCTCGCTAAGAAAGGGAAGAGATGAACAAGATAGAACTTTATGACACGACGTTGAGGGACGGCGCGCAATCGGAAGGCATATCATTTTCCGTAGCCGACAAGATGAAAGTTTGTGAAAAGCTGGATGAGTTGGGAGTCCATTTTATAGAGGGCGGCTGGCCCGGAGCGAACCCCAAGGATATGGAGTTCTTCAAGAAAGCCAAATCTCTCAACCTTAAAAATTCGGAACTGGTTGCGTTCGGCAGCACCAGGCATGCCGGGACAGAAGCCTCCCGGGATAAGGTGCTGAACGCGCTTCTAGGCGCTGGCACAAAGACAATAACTATTTTCGGAAAATCATGGGATCTTCATGTCAAGGATGTCTTCAAGTGCGATCTGGGCGAGAACCTGCTGATGATAGAAGATTCGGTGAAGTTCCTGAAGTCCATGGGCAGGACCGTATTTTTTGACGCGGAACACTTTTTTGACGGATATAAGGCAAATAAAGAGTACGCGATAAAGTGCATAAAAGCGGCCTCTCTGGCCGGAGCGGCCAGGATAGTGCTCTGTGATACCAACGGCGGCACCGTTACGTCTCAGGTATTTGAGATAGTGGAAGAGGTGAAGGCCGTCATCCATACACCGCTCGGTATCCACGCGCACAATGACTGCGATATGGCTGTGGCCAATTCCATAGCCGCGATACAGGCGGGATGCATACAGGCTCATGGCACAATCAATGGATACGGCGAAAGATGCGGCAACGCGAACCTGGTATCGATCATAGCTACCCTGAAGCTTAAGCTGGGAGTTGACTGTATCTCCGGCATTCAGTTAAAAGAACTGACCGAAGTGGCGAGGTTTGTCGCGGAAGTATGTAATATGAAACTCGATGACCGCCAGCCGTATGTGGGTAACAGCGCGTTCGCGCATAAGGCGGGAGTCCACATAAACGCGATACTTAAGAATCCTTTGACATATGAACATGCCGAACCCGGCATTGTAGGCAACCGCAGGCGCCTCCTGATCTCGGAGCTTTCCGGAAAATCGACCATACTTATGAAAGCCCAGGAGATGAACCTCAATCTGGGCAAGGACACCGAAAAGTCCAAAAAGATCCTGAAGACCCTACAGGATCTCGAGCACGGAGGTTATCATTTCGAATCGGCGGAAGCATCACTCGAGCTGCTTATAAAGCGCGTGATGAAGAAGTTCAAGGACTTCTTCGAGCTGGAGGGCTTCAGGGTCATAATCGAGAAACGAAAAAACGGTAAGATGTCCTCGGAAGCGACGATAAAGCTTAAAGTGGGAAAGGAAATTGAGCATACGGCGGCGCAGGGAGATGGTCCGGTCAATGCGCTTGACAGCGCGATCAGGAAGGCATTGAAGAAGTTTTACCCCAGGATCGGCGAGATGCATCTTACTGATTACAAGGTACGTGTGCTGGACGAGAAGCAGGGGACCGCGGCAAGAGTAAGGGTGCTCATCCAGTCGCAGGACAAGACCGATTCATGGTGGACTATCGGCGTCTCCGAGAATATCATCGACGCCTCATGGCAGGCCCTCGTCGACTCCGTTGAATATAAATTGCTAAAAGACTCGAAGGCGTAGGAGAGGGTACCCGTGGAACTACCGAAAACGTATAATCCTCAAGAGGTGGAGGACAGGATATATTCTGATTGGGAATCAAGAGGATATTTTCACGCCGCGCCTGATCCGCAGAAGAAACCCTATTCGATAGTCATCCCGCCCCCGAACATCACCGGCATCCTTCATATGGGACATGCCCTCAACAACACTATACAGGATATTCTTGTGCGGTTTAAAAAGATGCAGGGCTTCGAGTCCGAGTGGATGCCCGGGACCGACCACGCCGGCATAGCTACTCAGAACGTCGTCGAGAGATCTCTGGCCAAGAAAGGCGTGAAGCGCCATGACCTGGGCCGTGAAAAATTTATAGAGGAAGTATGGAAATGGCGTGAGGAATACGGATCTACCATCATAAAGCAGCTTAAAAAATTGGGATGCTCCTGCGACTGGGAACGGACACGTTTTACTATGGATGATGGATTGTCCGAAGCTGTCCTGGACGTATTCGTGAAACTTTATCAGAAGGGGCTCATTTACAGAGGAAATTATATAATAAACTGGTGTCCCCGGTGCCAGACGGCACTTTCGGACGAGGAGTCGCAGCATAAAGATATAGACGGCATGCTCTACCACATAAAGTATCCGGTAAAGGCGTCGAATAACGAATACGTGGTTGTGGCAACGACAAGGCCCGAGACCATGCTCGGAGACGTCGCTGTAGCCGTCAATCCCAAGGATGAGAGATATGCGGGCCTGAAGAATAAGACCCTTCTGCTTCCCATATTGGGAAGGGAGCTGAAGATACTGTACGACGGTTTCGTCGATATGACATTCGGCACCGGCGCGCTGAAAGTAACTCCCGCCCATGATCCGGTAGATTTCGGCCTCGGTTTAAAATACGGCCTCGAGCAGATCAATATCATGAACGATGACGCCACCATAAATTCCGTCGGCGGGGATTATGAGGGCATGGATCGCTTTGAGGCCAGAGAGGCAATCGTCGACGAGCTCAAAGATCGCGGGCTATTCATAAAGTCCGAACCTCACAGACATGCCGTAGGCCATTGCTACAGATGCCATACGATAGTTGAGCCCAGGCTCTCTCTCCAGTGGTTTGTCAGGATGAAGCCGCTTGCCTCACCTGCCATAGAAGCGGTCAGAAGCGGTAGTATAAAATTCTATCCCGAGAGATGGACTAAAGTCTACCTCGACTGGATGGAAAATATCCGCGACTGGTGCATATCGCGTCAGATCTGGTGGGGACACAGGATCCCAGTTTATTACTGCAAGCAGTGCGTGGCATCTAGTCCATCATCGATAAAAGATGTAGAACAAAAGCCGGAGGATGATCGAAGAGGCGTGATCGTCTCCAAGACTAAGCCCGGAAAGTGCCCTGTTTGCGGGTCGACGGAGATAGAGCAGGATCAGGACGTGCTTGACACCTGGTTCTCCTCATGGTTATGGCCGTTCTCGACGTTCGGATGGCCAAAAGAGACACCGGAGCTGAAATATTTTTACCCTACAGACACGCTTGTCACGGCTCAGGAGATAATCTTCTTCTGGGTGGCCAGAATGATTATGGCGGGGATAGAGTTCAGGAATGCCATACCGTTCAAGAGCGTCTATATCCACGGGACTGTGCGCGACATCACAGGAACAAAGATGTCTAAGTCGCTCGGCAATGTAATCGATCCCCTGGACATGATCAGTAAATACGGCGCGGATGCGCTGCGCTTCAGCATAATATCGATAACCGCGCAGGGCCAGGACGTATATCTTGCGGAATCCAGATTTGAGCTGGGCCGCAACTTTGCTAATAAGATCTGGAATGCATCTCGCTTCATAATGATGAACCTTAAAGAGGAGGATATGGCCCCCGACTTATGCGTATTCTTTGAAGGCACGAAACTTACGCTGCCTGAGAGGTGGATACTTTCGCGCTTCTATTCGACATTGAATTACGTCTCCGGGTGCCTGGCCGAATATAAGTTTAACGAGGCGGCGAATGCTATATATGAATTCCTGTGGCATGAGTTCTGCGATTGGTATATAGAGATAGCCAAGCCTACGATAACCGGGCGGAATTCGCAGACGATATTGTATAAAATTCTTGAAAAATCGCTTCGCATGCTTCATCCGTTCATGCCTTTTATCACCGAGGAGATATGGCAGAAATTGCCGAAACCTAAGAAGGCCTCCGGAGATTCGATAATGACCCAGCCGTGGCCGCATGTCCAGGACCGGATGATCTCCAGGGAAGACGAAGAAAAGATGCGGGAACTTATCGAGGTCATAACCTCCATAAGGAATATGCGCGCTGTCTGGAATATCGAGGCACGCGTAGATGTGGACGTGATAATCAACACAAATGATAGCGAAGATGTGAAGCTATTATCCGATAATATCGATCTTGTGAAGAAACTCGCGAAGGTATCGGACCTCAGAATCGGCAAGCATTCCAAGCCAAAGAGTTCCGCGGTCAGCGTAATCCGAAAGATGGAGATATTTCTACCGCTCGAGGGACTTATAGATTTTGAGAAAGAGAAAGCGCGTTTACTTAAAGAGCATTTGAGGATGGAAGGCGAAATGAAAGGTCTCTCATCGCGCCTGAAGGACAGAAACTTTACCTCGAAAGCTCCAAAGGAGATCGTAGATAAGCAGGAAGAGCGTAAGGCGGAACTGTCTATCCAGATAAAGAAGATGAAGGATAACCTGAGAGAGATAAGCGCCTAAGGATCCGGATTTTGACAGGGCAAAATCCGGATAACCAAGCAGTCTGGAAAAATCCAAAATTTTCCCTGTAAAATTTTGGATGAAAAGGAGATGCTATGAAATACATGGTATTGGCGGGAGTTATTTATTTTTTCGTGTTGTGCGCGGGCATTTGTGGGGCTCAGGACCTGAAGGATGAGAGCGTTTCCGGCACAAGCGCGGTAACGCAAGGCCAGGAGGATGAGAGCGTTTCCGGCACAAGCGCGGTAATGCAGGAAGCCCCCGGCGACGAGGAAGCCGATGCAGGAGTCGTGCATCTTGACCGTGTGTATGATGACGATCAGGATGTCGCGCAGGTAGGCGTGATGAGCCCGGGGCAGAGCTACGACGAGAACACCGGTTTTCCGGATGTAGTGCCGAGTGATTCGGATATGGATCTGTAACATATGCAATTTGATAGAGCAAGGACGCTCGCCATAATAAAGGCCGCGCTCAAAGAGGATATAGGTAAAGGAGATATTACGACACAGCCGCTCGTCGACGATATCTCGAGCGTAAAGGGCGTGATCGTTTCCAGCCAGGAGTGTGTTATATGCGGCCTGGAGGCGGCCGAGATGGTGATATCCGCGATCGACTATAGCGTTCGCTTTAAACCCAACTGCAAGGACGGTGATTTCGTCGGCGCAGGAAAAGACGTCGCGTTCATCGAGGGGCATACGGCGTCGATATTGAGGGCCGAGCGCACAATGCTGAACTTCCTCACCTTTTTGAGCGGCATATCGACCAGGACCAGGCAATATGTAGACAGAGTGAAACCCTGCAATGTAAAGATAATGGACACTCGAAAGACGATCCCACTATTAAGATATCTCGAAAAGTACGCGGTGCTTACCGGAGGTGGCACTAATCACAGGATGGGGCTTTACGACAGGGTGCTTATTAAAGATAACCATATTCGCTGCCGTAAGGCCGTCTTGCTACGGGGAAGGGAATTCTCTCTAAAAAGCATAATTGAGGAGGCAAGGAAGAAAAACCGTAAAGGTACCATCGTGGAGGTAGAGGTATCGACGCTCGAAGAGTTCAGCGACGCACTGCGGGGCAACCCCGACATCATAATGCTCGACAATATGCAGACGCATGAGATAATCGCCTGTATTGAGATAAGGAAATTATCGAAGATAAAACCGCTCCTGGAAGCTTCAGGCGGCATAACGCTTGAAACGGTTCACAAATACGCGAAGACCGGAGTCGATATGATATCGGTCGGCGAGCTGACCGATTCCGTGAGAGCGATAGATATGTCGCTCGAACTCGTCTGATATGGCAAAGTTTAAGCTCGTATCCGCGTTCAAGCCCGAAGGCGATCAGCCACAGGCTATCAGTAAACTCACCGAAGGCATTCGTAGCAACCATAAGTACCAGACGCTTCTCGGAGTCACCGGGAGCGGGAAGACTTTTACGATGGCGAATGTCATCGCCCGGCTTGGAAAACCGGCGCTCGTCATCTCACACAACAAGACGCTTGCCGCACAGCTTTATAGTGAATTCAAAGACTTCTTCCCGGAAAACGCTGTCGAATATTTCGTAAGTTACTATGACTATTACCAACCCGAAGCTTACATCCCGCATTCCGATATTTATATCGAGAAGGACTCGTCCATAAACGAGGATATCGATAGGCTCAGGTTATCGGCCACGAGCTCTCTGATGTCGCGGGATGATGTGGTGATAGTGGCAAGCGTTTCATGTATATACGGCCTGGGCTCCCCCTCAGAGTACGGCGAGATGCTGGTATTCCTCAATGAGGGCGACCGGATATCCAGGGACGAAATCCTCAAGCGGCTCATTTCGATCCATTATGATCGTAATGATTACGACTTCAAGCGGTCCACGTTCAGAGCCAGGGGGGATACGGTCGAGATATATCCGGCCTACACGAAGACAGCATACAGGGTGGAACAGTTCGGTGACAGAATAGAGCGGATATATGAGATCGACCCGCTTACCGGAAACATAATAACTAACGTAAAGAAGATCGGTATATATCCGGCAAAACATTTTGTGACAACACCCGACAGGATAGAGAGATCGATAAAGTCTATAGAGAATGAGCTTGCCAGGCGGCTCATCGAACTTAAGTCTGCCAACAAGCTTTTGGCGGCCGAGCGTCTTGAGTCGAGAACTCACTACGATATTGAGATGATGCGCGAGATCGGCTATTGCAGCGGTATAGAAAATTACTCCAGGCATCTCTCGGAAAGGGCGGCGGGCTCCAGGCCGTGGTGCCTCATGGACTACTTTCCGAAGGATTACATAGTCTTTATCGATGAGTCGCACGTCACCATACCGCAGGCCAAAGGGATGTATAATGGCGATAAGGCAAGAAAAGAGACTCTTGTTGAATACGGGTTCAGGTTGCCCTCCGCGCTGGACAACAGGCCTTTAAGGTTTGATGAATTCGAGGAGCTCTTACCGGAGACGATCTTTGTCTCAGCCACTCCGTCAGACTATGAGATAGAGAAGTCCGGCGACAGGATAATAGAGCAGATAATCAGGCCGACCGGCCTTATCGACCCGCCGATAGAGGTGAGGCCGACGAAGGGCCAGATAGACGACCTCGTTAACGAGATAAGGCTGAGGGCCGGCAGAAAAGAGAGAGTGCTCGTCACGACGATCACAAAACGCCTGTCGGAGGACCTCGCCGGATACCTGTCAGGATTCGGCCTGAGAGTTAAGTATCTTCATTCCGAGATAGGCGCTATAGAGCGGGTTGAAATATTAAGGGATCTGAGATTAAACAGGTTCGATTGCCTCGTAGGCATCAACCTGCTGAGAGAAGGCCTGGACTTGCCCGAAGTCTCCCTTGTAGCGATACTCGATGCCGATAAAGAGGGCTTCCTGAGGAGCGAAACGAGCCTGATACAGGTGGCCGGCCGCGCGGCCCGGCATCTTAATGGCCAGGTAATAATGTATGCGGATAACGTGACCGGATCGATGAAGAAGGCTATCGATGAGACCGTAAGGCGCCGTAAAATACAGACGGCGTTCAATAAAGTCCATGATATAGAACCCCGCTCGATAGAAAAGGCGATAAGGGACGGTATTGAGTCTTATAAGAAGGCCAGGGAAGTCATTGCCAGCGTAGTCGCGGACTCCGAAGATCAATACGATAAGGTGACGCTTGTAGCGGAGCTTCAGCGCGATATGGAGTCCGCAGCGCGAAATTTGCAATTCGAAAAGGCTGCCATATTGCGCGATCAGATCGCGGAATTGAAAAAGAGATGATAGATAATAATATTCTTAATGTCCTGAGAGAGAGCGGCGACCTGTATATATCCGGTGAAGAGTTGTGTAAATTTTCCGGCGTATCAAGAGCTGCCATCTGGAAGCGGATAGAAAAACTAAGAGAAGAGGGGTACGACATTGAGGCGTCGCCTCATCTTGGTTACCGCCTGATCGGAATACCCGATCTTCTTATACCGAGCGAGGTTAAATGGAAGCTCAGGACAAGGTATTTAGGCAGGGAAATAATATCGTACAGGAGAGTCGATTCTACGAATGCGATAGCGTATGAGTTGGCCGAACATGGGCTCGCGGACGGCACGGTCATATTTGCCGAGGAGCAGGTCAAAGGCAAGGGCAGGCAGGGCAGGGCCTGGCAGTCTCCATCCGGATCCGGGATCTACATGTCATGCGTCCTTAAGCCCCACATGACGCCGAATGAGATACCTAAGATAACTCTTGTGGCGGCGGTAGCCGCAGCGCGGGCTATCAGAGATTTCACCGGACTCGACGCAAAGATAAAGTGGCCTAATGATATATTGATAAACGGTAAAAAAGTCTGCGGTATCCTTACCGAGATGAAGGCCGAGCAAGACCGTATAGATTTTATAATACTGGGAATAGGCATCAACGTGAACACGAAGGCCAAGGACCTGCCAGGAGGAGGCTCTTCTTTGAAAGAAGAGTTACATATCTCCGGCGGCGCTCATAATATATCGAGGGTGGGTATGGCGAGGAAGATGCTGGAGACGATGGAAGAGTATTATAATCTTTTGAAAAATAAGGGCTCTAGCTCTATAATAGATGAGTGGAGAGAACTTTCGGCCATGCTTGGCTCGAGAGTCAGGATATCCCTGCACGAAAGGACATTTGACGCTCAGGCTCATAACATAGACCCTGACGGCGCGCTTGTCGTAAGGCATGATTCAGGTATATTCGAAAAAATATCATCCGGAGATGTGGTGATGGTAAGATGAAGAACATTCTGGCTATAGACATAGGAAACACTAATATCACATTAGGCCTCTTTAGCGGCGATAGGCTTGTCAGGAAGCTTAAAACTCCGACCGGCTCGCGTCATCTGCATGGACGTTGCTTACGCTCCATCCGCGCTCTTGGGGGTTCGGGCGATAATGACGCGCCGCACATTATCATTTCCAGCGTTGTGCCGCTCGCCCTGTCCAGGCTTATTATGGAACTGAACAAGACGAGTAAGTGCGCGATATCCGTAATAGGCAGAGACAGAAAAGCGCCTATCAGGAATCTCTATAAGAATATAAGTGAAGTGGGTCAGGACAGGCTCGTCAACGCGTTCGCGGCGAAGACGCTATATGGCTCTCCTTCGGTTATAATCGATTTCGGGACCGCGATAACGTTCGATGTGATCTCGGGAAAAGGCGAATATCTCGGAGGCCTGATACTCCCGGGAATAGAGATGTCCCTCTCAAGCCTTCACAGTAAGACAGCGCTCTTACCTAAGGTTGAATTGAAACCCGCCACATCTATCATAGGGCGAGATACGGTAAATAGTATACGCGGCGGCATACTCTTCGGGATAGGGGCGATGTGCGATGGGCTTTGCGCAAAGTACAAAAAGATCCTCGGCAATAAGACGATTATTATCGCTACCGGCGGAAATGCCGGACTGATACAACGCTACACCAGATCGATACGGATAGTCGACGAAGATCTAACGCTCAAAGGCCTCAAACTTCTCAGTAATATCTAATATCTAACCAGGTTAGAAACTGCCATTTCTAACCTGGTTAGATATAGGGAGCATTATGGACGACCTGGCTTACTTCAAAAAACTGGAATATCAGAATGAGGCGTATGAAGCCCTCTGCAATCGATGCGGTGTCTGCTGCGGAGCTACAACGAGTGATCCGTGCGCTAACCTTACGAAACGCGCTGATGGGACTTATGCCTGCGGGATCTATGGTACCAGGCACGGGATTCAGACTTCCGCTTCGGGTGGAATGTTTGTCTGTGTAAATATTAGGGAGGTCATATCCAGCGGAGCCGACTATCCCGATTGCCCTTATTGCGGGAACGGACCCCGTTAGAAGCCGTTTTCTATCGGAATTATTTGAAGGCTTCTAACGGGGTGAACCCGTAAAAAGCCGTTTTCTAGCGGGATTATTTGGAGGCTTCTAACGGGATGAATAAAGCGGTTCTTTCTATAGTCATTATAGCTCTATGCAGCTTCGCGTATGCCGAAGAAAATCCGGAGGGGAGCGACGCGCAGGCCTCTATGGTTCCGAGAGAGAGCTTATATTCCTATGACCGCAATGACATGCCGAACATATTCTTTTTTCCAAGAGAGAGCGCCAGATGGGACGGCTCTAAAGTCACTATGCGCGAATGGTATATGCTAACGGATACGCAAAAAGAGAGATTCATATCAGAATATCTGAAAGAGCTCCAGGGCGAATATAAGATGAGTATAGATGTGGCGGGAATGGATTACCTCAAAGCTCTCAATATCTTCTCGGCATATTCCAATGATAAGACGATGCGCGAACCTTCCACGAAATTTATCGACATCCTTTTAAGCGGACAGGGAAAGATAACCGTAAAAGACCGGCCAAATAGCGCTTATCCAACAACAAGCAGCTCTACCAACTAAAGGGGGACGCGATGTTCAGGGAGAAGATCAGAGTATTCGACTGCACGATAAGGGACGGGGGGCTTATAAATGACCATGAGTTCAGCGATGACTTTGTGAGGGCGGTCTACAAGGCCCTTTCGGAGGCGGGCGTTGATTATATGGAGATCGGTTATAAAAATTCTAAAAAGTTATTTTCCGGAGAAAAATTCGGCAAATGGAAGTTCTGCGATGATGACGATATCAGGCGCGTGATCGACGGCATATCTTCCAATATGAAACTTTCAGTGATGGTCGATGTCGGTAGAGTGGATATCGCTGATGTCAAGCCAAAGAAAGATTCTCCCGTAACTATGGTGAGAGTAGCATCTTACGTCAAGGATATCGATAAGGCGATACATCTGGTGAACCAATTTGCCGATAAAGGCTATGAGACGACCGTCAATATCATGGCAATATCGCGCGCGCTTGACAACGAGATCACTGAGGCCTTGGAGCAGCTGGAGAAAGAGTCGAAAGCCAACGTTATCTACATAGTCGATAGCTTCGGTTCGATGTACCAGGAGTCTACGGAATTTCTCGCAAAGAAGGCCATGAGCATTATAAAGACCAAAGAGATCGGCATACACGCCCATAATAATCAACAGATGGGATTTTCGAACACGATAGAAGCGATAATACACGGAGTCAACTTTGTCGACGGCACGGTATTTGGCCTCGGCAGGGCGGCGGGAAACTGTCCGCTTGAGCTCCTGATAGGGTTCCTGAAGAACCCCAAATACGATATTCGCCCAATCCTGGACCTGATATCGAAAGAGTTCATTCCTCTCAGAGAGAAGATGGAGTGGGGTTATATCATACCGTACGCCATAACAGGAATGCTGGATGAACACCCGAAGGCCGCGATGGAACTTCGCGCGAGCCATAAAAAAGAGAATTACCGGGAGTTCTACGAGAGCATAAAAGGGAAAGACCTGGATTAGCTATGGATATTGTCCGGTTCAAAAAGCGTCCAATATTGGGTATCCTCAGGTGCTCCGGCTATCTTCCTGCAGAGGAAATAGTAGAGGCCATAATCTCATCGGGCCTCGAGACGATAGAGATAGCGATGAATTCCGAGGCGGCGCCTTCGGTCATAGAGCGTTCTGTGAAGGCCGCAAAGGGCAGGCTGATGATCGGCGCGGGAACGGTCCTCGATACCGACATCCTTAAGCTCGCGCTCGATTCGGGCGCGACATTCATAGTCTCGCCTGCGCTCATAGGAGATGTCGCGGAGTATTGCGTCAAGAGATCGGTTCCTTTTTTTCCCGGAGCATTGACCCCTAAAGAGATATTCGATGCCTGGCGGAGCGGCGCAACTATGGTAAAAGTCTTTCCCGCAGGAGTCTTCGGCCCTTCATATATGAAAGAGATAAAGGCGCCCTTTAATAATATAGAGCTTCTGGCGTGCGGCGGCGTAACGCAGGAAAATATTAAGGAATATTTCGCGTGCGGCGCAAGCGCGGTGGCATTCGGCGGAAGCATATTTAAAAAGAACCTGATCGATGGGAAGGATTTCTTAACTATAGAACGCTCTATAAGAGCTTTGATCGCGGGCATAAGATAGGCCAACAGTATACACGGATGAAACTCGAAGAAGCTGTCTTTACGATATTTGATTTTGAAACCACGGGACTCTATCCCTACACGGGCGATAGGATATGTGAGATAGGCGCGCTAAGGTTTGGCGTCAACTCCGTAAAGCCCAGGAGGTTTCATTCCCTTATAGATCCTAAAAGACGCATATCTTACGGCGCTTTCAGGATAAACGGGATTACTGACGCGATGGTCAGGGGCAAACCCGTTATAGCTGAAGTCCTGCCGGAATTCCTGAAATTCATCAGTGGAAGCGTGCTCGTCGCATATAACGCGGGGTTCGACGTGGGTTTCCTGGAAGCTTCTCTTGGCGGCAGCGCCGTGATATTGGAAGATTACTATATAATAGACGCGTTAAAGCTGGCCAGGCGGCTCTTTCCCGGCATCGGAAGATACGGGCTTGGTTCTGTAGCAGGTTCCCTTAGTATCAAAGTAGTCTCTGAACATAGGGCTATTGCCGACGCGATCATGACCTGGAAAGTATTTAAGAAGGAACTTTCGATCCTCAGTCGCGAAGGAGTTAAAACGGTAGAGGATATTGACCGTTTTCGGATGCGTTCCTCGCCCAGCCTGAGCACGGTAAAAGATTATAAGACTCATCTGGTCGAGGAAGCGATCGATCAGGAGAAGAGATTGAACATAGTTTGATCTGTGTGGTATGATGTTAAAGACGATCGCTAAAAGTAAAAAAGAAAGCGCAATATGAGAAAGAGTAAGACAAAAGCAAATATATCGGTGGCCAACAAGATATATAAGGACATGACAGATAGCGGATTAAAACTGTCATTTATCGCCAATCGTGAATACACTCTGGCAAAAGATAGGTATACGGCGACCATGCATGACGATTATCTGGCGCTATCTTTAGCCGTAAGGGACAGGATAG
>JAHJHP010000021.1 GCA_018823705.1 Candidatus Omnitrophota bacterium
GTGAAGGCGAAAATATCATATGGGTGCCGTTTGATGTTTTTACGGGTGACACGGCCTAAGCCTTTTTTCGAATAAGAGGCGGTACGGGGTGGGGCTTATCACGATCGACTAGTATGACGCGCAAGGGTACGGGACACAGCCTCGTTTAGGAAAAAAGGCGTGGCCGTGGCAGGCCCCGTAAAAACATAATGTTCGAGCGAGGATATTTTCGCAACAGGAGCGATGAATATGCGTAATATAAAGCTTACGATCCGCTACGATGGGACTGACTATTCCGGATGGCAGTTTCAAAAAAATGCTACGTCTATCCAGGAGACCATAGAGAGCGCCCTCAGGAAGATCACCGGTGAGCGCACTGTTCTTATCGCCTCCGGAAGGACCGACGCTGGCGTACATGCCCTTGCCCAGGTAGCGAACTTCCACACAGCCTCGAAGATCCCGCTTAAGAATCTCCGTATGGCGCTCAATTCGATCCTGCCGGATGATATGATAATAACCCGCGCTGAAGATGCCGCCCCCGCATTCAATTCTCAAAAGCATGCCAGGTCAAAGCTATATCGCTATACGATATACAACAAAGAGTTCATGGACCCATTTTTGAAGCGCTACGCTTCGAAGTGTTTTTTTAAACTTGATATCCGTCCGATGAAAGAGAGCGCGAAATATCTGATCGGCCGCCGCGACTTCACATCGTTCCGGACAAAGGACGATCGTGTGGCGAGCGCCGTCCGCACGATAAAGCGCATTAAGATCATACGGAGAGGGGATCTTATATATATAGATATCGAGGCCGACGGTTTCTTATACAATATGGTCCGGAATATCGTCGGTACGCTTGTCGATGTCGGCCGCGGTAAGCTGGCGCCCGTCGATGTGAAGCATATATTGAGTAAAAAGGATAAACGGTCGTGCGGCCCTACGGCAAGCGCGAGCGGGCTTTCGCTTGTGAAGGTTCGGTATTAATATGAAAAAATCATATGAATACATAGTCTTTGATCTGGGTAATACATTGATCCGATTCGACCATAATATATCGGCGAATAAGATCGCAAAGGCCTCCAATATTGACGCTAAGAAAGTCTACGACACATTCTTCGATTCGGGCATTACCAGGCCATTTGAGAGAGGCACATTATCTCCCATTGAATTTCACGCGAAGACTTCAAAATACCTCGGCCTTGATCTTCCGTACCATGATTTTGTTGATATATGGAATGATATATTCTGGGAGGACCGCGAGATGTGCACACTGGCGCGGGAACTAAAGAAGAGATATAAATTGATATTGCTTTCAAATATAAGCGCACTTCATTTCGAACATATAAGAAAAAAATTCAGCATAATTGATATATTCGATGAACTTGTGTTGTCATATCGGGTCGGCGCGATAAAGCCCGAGCGGAAGATATTTGATGAGGTGGTAAAACGCGCAGGCGGTAACAGGGAAGGACTCTTTTATATAGACGACAGGGAAGATCTTGTGAAAGAGGCCCTACTACTGGGTATTGATTCTACAAGGTTCGAGAATATAGATAAACTGCGTAATGTAATGAAAGAAAAAGGTATATTGGCTTGATTCTTCGATAAGAATTTTATTATCGAAGTTTGTTAGGGTAGAAAAAGTGCGCCGAGGGATTGACTTTTGTATGATCCCGTGATATACTCCCATACAAGTTCGATTATGGCATTATAATTTATACATTTTGGTTTATTTTATACTTTTTTATACGCATTCCTAACATTATATTATGCACTTTAAATCTTTAGAATTGATAGGTTTTAAGTCTTTTGCCGAAAAGACGAAGCTCAATTTTGAGCCTGGCGTCACTGCTGTCGTTGGCCCCAACGGCTGCGGGAAGTCGAATATAGCCGATGCTATCCGATGGGTGCTGGGTGAACAGTCAGCAAAGAGCCTTCGGGCATCCAGTATGCAGGATGTCATCTTCAACGGCACCGACACTAAAGAGCCCATCAATTTTGCCGAAGTATCCCTGACATTTTCCAATGAAAATAGAACCCTTCCGATAGATTACGACGAAGTCACCATTACCCGACGAGTATTCCGCTCAGGCGAGAGCGAGTACCTGCTCAATAAAACCCCCGTAAGACTGAAAGATATTGCCGACCTCCTGATGGGTACAGGATTGGGCACAGAGAGCTATTCCATTATTGAACAGGGTAAGATGGACCTTGTACTGAGCTCTAAACCTGAGGACAGGCGTTACGTCTTTGAAGAGGCCAGCGGTATCACCAAATATAAATCGAAGAAGAAAGAGGCAATGCGCAAGCTCGAACAGACCGAGCAGAACCTCCTGCGCATAAGCGATATTATAACGGAAGTGAAGCGCCAGATAAACTCGATCGAGAGACAGGCTAAAAAGGCGGAGAGATACAAAGTCGATTTTGAGAAGCTGAAAGATATGGAGGTAAAACTCTCTTGTCGTCAGTATAGAGGCCTGAAGATGCAGGAAGCCACATTTACCGTTGAAAATGAAGATACAAAAACCAGGGAAAGGGATCTTGACGGCGAGATAGAATCGATCGCTTTAAAGATATCCGGGGACAGGCAGATCCTGAATGATATAAATAACAATATCTTGAATTTGAGAAACCGCTCTTCCGAGATCTCGAACGCGCTCGATATGAATAAGCACAAGATAGATATCGATAAAGAGCGGATAGGGGAGGCGCGTGTACTGCAGGAAGGTTTAAGTAAAGAGATAAGATCGGCAACCGACAAGATCGCAAGTGCCAAAGCGCTTGTCGATAAGCTGAAAGAGGACCTTGATAAAGCGGTATCGGACAGGTCTTCGAAGCAGAAGATAGCCGTAGAGCACGAACTTTTGTTGACTAATATAGCCAGGGAACTTGAAGAGACCGAAGAGAAAACCAGGGTTTTTAAGGTCCAGATAGTGGAATTTCTCGCTAAAGAGACGCATATAAAGAACGACCTGATAAAGATGGGTGCCGATATCCAGAACAGAAAGATGCGCCAGCGAAGGCTTGAGATAGAAAAAGATGAAGTCAGCAAAGAACTGGAGTCGACCGAGGGATCTTTATCGAGCGTCCTTGACGAATTCAAAATAATAGAGGATAGAGTCATCGGGCTTAAATCCGCGCTTGAGGCTAAGAGATTGGCCAATGACACGATTATCTCGGAGATTAAGAACGTAGAAGCCGATATAGCCAGAGAAGAAAATAAGAAGGCAGCCGCGAGATCGAAGATCGAAGTGCTGGAAGAGAATCTGAAGACTCACGAGGGTTTCAAGAGCGGCGTAAAGAGCCTGCTCATTAAGGCCGGTGAAGGCAGTGCCTCGGAAAGTGGAATTCTGGGAGTATTGGCAGATATAATAAAAGTTGAAAAAGGTTATGAAGAGGCCATCAGCGCTCTATTGGGTGACGATGCGCAGCTGATAATCACAGAGCATGACGTTGACATAGTAAGGGCTATAGAGTATTTGAGAGGCGGCAGGCTTGGTAAGGCGAGTTTTGTCTCTCTTGAGACATTGAGAAGGATAGATGTAAGCGCGAATCGTGGCTCTCAGGAGACATCCCGAAAGCCTTTGAGCGCATTTGTCCATATAGATGAAGCCTTCAAACCGGTCATCGAACATTTCTTCGCCAATTCTTATCTGGCAGAATCCGTGGAAGAAGGCATGAAGAACTGCGGCGCCGAGGCGAGATTTGTGACGAGGTGCGGCCACATGTTTGACAACTGCAAAGTCTCCGGCGGAAGCGAGGGCGAGGGTGAAGAGTCTCTGTTGATCGGGCGCAGGCAGAGGCTGGATGACCTGAGGAACGAACTGAAGGCCTGTGAGGAGGCCGGCGCGGCGCTCGTCATAATACGGGACGAGAAGACGACAGCCAATAATATCCTGGATGCGGAGATAGGATCGATAGATTCGACATTGAGAAAAGAAGATATAAATTACGCCAATGCTAAGACGAAGAAGGACCAGCAGGAAGAAGGCGCCAAAAAACTTGCGGATGAAATATTCCTCCTGGGATCGGAGCTGGACGAGGTCAATCAGACTATAAGCGATCTCACGTCGAAGGGTGAAGCGCTGAATACCGAATTAAATAAGATCGAAGCCGAAAAGAGTTCGATGCAGGAATTTATAAATCAGTCCCAGGCGCTCATACTCGATAAAAAATCGGAAAGAGAGAAGACGGCGCTCGAGATGGCGACATTGAGAGCCCAGGCCCAGGCCCAGGAGAAAGAGGAAGAGAATGTCCGCAGCAATCTTAAGGTGCAGGAAGCCCTCGTCTTTGAGTTCGAAGATACATTGTACGCGAAGGACGCTCTCCTAAAGGAATCCAGCGAGAAAGCCAGGTCCATGGAATACGAGATCACCAATCTGGTGAACCAAAACCGGGTATTGACGACCGATCTAAAGGTTCTCGAAGAGGAATCTGCGGCCGTAGAGGGATCGAGAGCCGATGTCGGCGCAAGGCTCAATATGGATGAGGTCCAGCTTAAAGAGAAAGAGGCTCAGCTTGAGGTCTTTCGCAATCTTATAAGGGACCTTGACGTAAAGCTGACGGAGCTCAATTTTAAAAAGTCAAATTTAAAGGACAGGATACTCCAGGCGTACAAATTTGACCTCGAGATCACGCCCGTAGAGATTGAGGAACAGATAGACTGGGAATCGATAAACGCTCAGGTGTCGGAGTTCAAAGATAAGCTCGATAAGATGGGCCCTGTGAACCTGGTTGCCATAGATGAGCACAAGGAGTTGGAAGAGCGATATAATTTTCTGGTCCATCAGCAGGATGACCTGGTTAATGCGAAAGATTCACTGCTGAAGGCTATCCAGAAGATAAATAAGACGACGAAAGACCTTTTTCTGGATACTTTCCAGAAAATACAGGTTGAATTTAAGAACTTTTTCAGGATGTTGTTCGGCGGAGGCCAGGCCGAGCTGGTTCTTATAGATGAACAGGACATACTGGAGTCGGGTATCGAAATAGTAGTGCGTCCCCCGGGGAAGAAGCTTCAGAACATGATGTTATTGTCGGGCGGTGAGAAGGCTCTGACGGCTTGCGCGCTTCTATTTGCCATATTCAAAGTCAAGCCGAGTCCGTTCTGCGTACTGGACGAACTTGACGCGCCTCTCGACGAGTCAAATGTCATGAGGTTCGCGAGCGTCCTGAAGGAGTTTATAAGGATGTCGCAGTTCATCATCATCACGCATAATAAACGCACGATGGAACTTGCCGATATCATATATGGTATTACGATGCAGGAGCGCGGCGTTTCGAAGATAGTTTCTGTGAAGTTCCTGGATGACCGAAAAAAAGCTAAAGAAATCGAAGAACCGAGCTTAGAGCCGCAAACCTCAGGCCAGGTTTTACAGTCGTTACCCGCAGATTCTCCGGTCAATCCCTCGTAGATTTATTCTTCATTGAGCTGGAATAAAGGCAGGTCTTATTCTTCCCGGCGCGCTTTGCTTCGTATAGTGCGGTATCGGCATTTGATATGAGGTCGCTCTTACTCAAAGCGTCCTCCGGGAAAGTGGCTATGCCGCAGCTTACGGTAAGCTTATGAGCCGCGTCAGGCTCCGGTTCGCTTGAGAATACGTTCTCGATCTCGACCCGGAGCCGTTCTGAAAATAACATCGCGCTTTCCCTGGATGTACTTGGCATTATTATGCCGAATTCCTCACCGCCGTATCTGGCCGCTATATCGCATTTTCTTGACTTATTCTTCAGTACAAGGGCGAGCCGTTTAAGGGCTTCATCGCCTTTCATATGCCCCAGCGTGTCGTTGTAGTTCTTGAAGTTATCTACATCTATCATGATCAGGCTGATCTGTGTTTCGCTGATCTTGGATTTTTCGATCTCGTAGGACAGATGCTGATGGAATTTACCGTAGTTCCAGAGCTTTGTAAGCCAATCAGTATTTGAAAGATAAACAGTCTCTTCGTAGAGACGGGAGTTTTCTATAGCCAGGCCGGCATGACTTGCGAACATCGTCAGCATCTTTATGCCGGATTTGGTTATGGATTTCTTATTGAATACGTTGTCTACCAGGATCGCGCCTACGATCTTATCCTTGGCCTTGAGAGGCACGGTCACGAAAAATTCGGTGTTAAGGCTCTTCTGTATCTCAGGGTCGACGATCTTCTTGGCTTCGTGGGTTGTGATCTCAAACGGCATGCCCTCCAGAATGGTGAGCGCCAGTATACCCATGTCTTCGCGAAGCGGTATCTTGATCCCCTTGACTATCTGGTTTAATTTTGAATCGGGATCTCTTTTGAAGACGTCGTAGGACGATATGAAATCGTCGAGGGTCATCTTGCTTTCGGATATTGCGTGCCAGATCTTACCGGCTTCTTCAGCCGTATGAGGCCCTATGCCCATGATGCCTTCGAGCACATCTTCTTTATCATTGACCAGGAAGAGCATGGCGCGGTTAAAGCCTAAACCCTCATGGGAGGTGAGAGCGGTAAGGATTATGTACAATATCTGATCGAGCTTAAGGGTGGTCCTCATTGCGTTCGAAATTTCGAAGAGCATCGAGAATTCCCATTCAAGCCTCTCAAGTTCCTGTTTTAAAGTCTCTTCACTGTGTTTTTCCATAACTTCCTTGTCATTAGCGCCTTTGTGATTAGAAATCCTATCATATATGCCTTGACAAGTCATCAGAAATCGATATAATGGGGTGGTCTTCGGGGTGGGGTGACCCCCGCTCGCCATAAGAGCTTATCTTTTCAGAATAGGCCTGACGCGTGAGGGAATTCCCCGGCCGGCGGTAAAGCCTGTTAGAAACAGGGATGTTTCTAACGGAATAAAGCCCGCGAGTCCCTGTGTTTAAGGGGCAGAACTTGTGAAATTCAAGTGCCGACAGTATAGGCTGGATGGTAGAAGACGGTCAGTTGATCTTCAACGGACTAATGATAGTGTTTATTGTGACCCCGAGGCATATCCTGGGGGTTTTTTTATGGGAAGAGAGATATGAAACTGAATACAATACCAGAGGTCCTCGACGACTTAAAACGCGGCAGGATGATAATCGTTGTAGACGATGAAGGCCGTGAAAATGAGGGTGACCTTATTATGGCGGGACAATATACCCGGCCGGAAGATATCAATTTCATGGCCCGCGAAGGCCGCGGCTTAATATGCGTTCCGATGGCCCCCTCGAGATTGGATGAGCTCGACCTGCATCCGATGTCGACCAGAATCCTCGATCCTTATAAGACCGGCTGGGCGATATCATGCGACGCGAAAAAGGGAGTGACTACCGGCATTTCGGCAAGTGACAGAGCTCGCACGATAAATATCCTCGCAAGTTCCAAGGCGAAAGCGTTGGACCTTACCAAGCCGGGGCATATCTTTCCGCTCAGGGCCAATGAGGGCGGCGTGCTTGTGAGGGCAGGCCACACCGAGGCATGCGTGGACCTGATGAAACTCTCCGGGCTGTATCCGGCCGGTGTCATCTGTGAAATAATGAAGGACGACGGTACGATGGCCAGGACTCCCGACCTGATGGCATTCGCCGGCGCGCGCTCCTTAAAGATATGTACGATTGAAAGCTTGATAGAGTACAGGCGTAAGTCAGAGCGATTGATCAAGAAGATAGCCGAGACGAATATGCCTACGCGTTATGGCAGTTTCAAAGTCTTTGTTTACGAATCGTTCATCGATAAACAGCACCACCTGGCGCTTATTAAGGGGAAGCCCGGTAAGAACGGTGCGTTAGTCAGGGTCCATTCGGAGTGCCTGACCGGAGATGTTTTCGGATCCAGGAGATGTGATTGCGGTGAGCAGCTGCGCGCCTCCATGAAGCTGATCGCTGCCGGAGGAAGCGGCGTTATACTCTACATGCGCCAGGAAGGTCGCGGCATAGGATTGGCAAATAAATTGAAGGCCTATGAGTTGCAGGATAAAGGGATGGATACGGTCGAGGCCAATGAAGCCCTGGGCTTTAAGCCGGATTTGAGGGACTACGGTATAGGGGCTCAGATACTTGCGGACCTGGGCTTGAAGAAGATAAAACTGCTGACAAATAATCCAAAAAAGATAGTCGGCCTGGAAGGGTACGGCCTTAAGGTGATAGAGCGGATCCCGATACGCATTCCGGCGAATAAGAATAATGCCAGGTATCTGAGGACGAAGAGAGAGAAGCTCGGCCACGATATCATGACATGAAAATAGAAAATAGGGTATCGAGAGTTTACTGTAGCATACATAAAAGGGGGGTAATATGGTAAATGTGATAAAGGCGGATCTTATAGCAAAAGGGAAGAAGTTCGCGGTGGTCATATCGCGTTTTAACGAGTTCATTTCGTCGAAACTGCTCGAGGGATGTATAGACACTCTGAGCCGTCATGGTGTCCAGGAGAGTTCGATCGACGTGGTGTGGGTGCCGGGAGCGTTCGAGATACCGATGCTTGCGCTGAAGTGCGCAAAGTCAAAAAAATATGATGCGGTAATATGCCTCGGAACGATCATCAGGGGCGCGACACCGCATTTTGAATTTGTAGCAAGCGAATCTGCTAAAGGGGTGGCCAAAGTGTCGCTCGATACGAATGTGCCGTGCATATTCGGAGTGATTACGGCCGATAATATCGAGCAGGCGATCGAGAGAGCCGGCACGAAGGACGGCAACAAAGGCCGCGACGCGGCGCTCTCAGCTATCGAGATGGCCAATCTGTATGGGAAGTTATAGATTTTTCAGCGGCAACCATAGCGAAAATATTCTTCGGGTCCCTGCCTGCCTGTCTTCTGATAAGCGGGCAGGCAGGCAGGCTGCCGCGAGGTGCCCTTTCGTCTTGGCGCTCGTATGGGGTTTACAATATCGTGAATAGCAAGACGGGTATCTGTACTGCCCCATCCCATACTTCGCGCCTGCGGCCTCAAGGGCATCCATCGCGTCACCCATACGATATTTTCGTCCGAGTAAGCCGAAAAATCTACTAGGGGGGGAGCGAGTGGAGGCGGAAATATCGTAAGAGATGTCGCACCTCAGGGCTTCATGAAGCTATTTGCGCTGTGTTGTATAACCAGGTTAGAATTGCCAGGTTAAGACCTAAGTCGAAGTAATATGAGCACATTGAAAATATTAGGTATTTTGAGAAGCATAAAAAGGGTTATATTTAATAACGTTTTTAATAATAAAAGAACCGAGGATGTTTGAGGCCGCCTCCGGCGGCCGAGTTCCGCAGGTTCCCCTTTTTATGCTGAACAAAAGACCGACCCTATAACTTGAGCTCGGGGGGAATATTTTCAGTGCGAATATACTTCGCACTTAGGTCAGACGACGTCGCGAATGAAGCCCTGAGGTGCGGCAGGACCTGAATAATATTTTCGCAGTAGTTTCAACAGTATGAGGAGGAAAGATGAGAAAGCGGACGATGGCGAGGGAATCTGCGCTTAAGATCCTTTACGCGATCGATATCACGAAGGATGCTCCCGACAAATGCATAAATAATTTCTGGCTGTCGCAGGATAAGACCGCGCGGGAGATAAGGAATTATGCCGACGATATTGTCCTGGGCGTATGCAATAACCGGGACCGCATCGATGAGCTGGTGTCGGAATGCGCCACCAATTGGGAGCTCGGCAGGATGGCCGTCATAGACCGCAACATACTGCGCCTGGGCGCTTACGAGCTTATATTCATGGATGAGATCCCGCCAAAGGTCGCTATAAATGAGGCGATAGACATTGCGAAGAGGTATGGGGATAAGGACTCCGGAAAATTCGTGAACGGTGTGCTCGATAAGATCAACAAGGATAAGAGGAAACCTTCTGAATGAAGTACGCGGATCTGCATGTCCACACGTTCTATTCCGATTCGACATTCTCACCGGAGGAAGCGGTATCCTGTGCCAGGGACCGGGGCCTTGCGGCCATAGCCATATGCGACCACGACTCAGTGGACGGGATAGAACCCTGCCGTGTGATCGGGGGTGAACTGGGCGTCGAGATCATCCCGGGTATCGAGCTTACCGTAGAGAAGGCCGATGCCGAGATCCATATATTGGGATACTTCATGGACTGTTCTCTCGGCTGGTTCCGGACCAGGCTCAAAGAGCTTCAGGCAGGGCGCATAGACCGGATCAGGAAGATGGTGGAGAAACTGGATTCCGAAGGGATCCGCCTGAACATCGACGATGTCTTCAAGGAGGCCGGCAGAGGCAGTGTCGGAAGACTGCATCTGGCGCGCGCGATATTGAAGACCGGCAAAGTGAAGACGATGAGAGATATATTCGGAAAGTATATAGGTTTCAATAAGCCATGCTATGTGGCGAACGTGAAATTGACTCCGCGCGAAGCCCTGGATATGGTTCTGCGGACGGGAGGCGTTCCGGTCCTGGCTCATCCTAAGTGTATGGGCAGAGATGAATATATACCGGAACTGATTGAGTGCGGCCTTCGCGGGATAGAGGCCTATCACATCGATCACGCTCCGAGCGTGATCAAACGATATGAGGCGATGGCCAGAGAAAATAATCTTCTCATCACCGGAGGCTCCGATTGTCACGGTCTCGGTAAGGCGAGGATCCTTTTGGGAGAAGTGAGAGTTCCGTATGAGCTCGTAGAAAAATTGAAGGAAGAGTCGGAGAAGATCAGGAATGAATATAGATAAGAAATATATGGATATCGCGATAGGGTTGGCCAGGAAAGCCGAAGGACGGACTAACCCCAATCCGCTGGTCGGCGCGGTTATCGTAAAGGGAGGCAGGATCGTAGGAAGAGGTTATCATAAAAAGTGCGGTCTGCCGCACGCTGAAGCTTGCGCTATAAAGTCTTCAGGCGACCTCGCGAGGGGCGCTACGCTCTATGTAACGCTGGAGCCATGCGATCATCACGGCAGGACGCCGCCTTGCACCGATGCCATAATAAAGAGCGGTATAAAGAGAGTCGTGATAGCTATGAAGGACCCTAACCCCGTAACTGACGGGCGCGGGATAAAGAAACTTAAGAGACATGGAATAAAGGTGGAGACCGGCATCCTGGAAAGCGAGGCCTCGGCCATTAATAAACCATTTATAAAATTTATTACAAAGCGTATGCCGTGGGTCAGGGTCAAGATGGCCGAATCGATCGATGGCAAGATAGCTACGAAGAGTGGTGATTCAAAGTGGATCACGACAGATGAGTCGCGCCGGTATGTGCGCTGTCTTCGCGGCAAAGTGGATGCCGTGATGGTCGGCATCAACACTGTGCTGAAAGATGACCCTCTGCTTTTGAGCGGGATACCCGGACTGAAAGAGCCTCTCAGGGTGGTAGTCGACAGCGCTTTAAGGATACCGGTTACATCAAAACTATTTTCAACGTCCGGCAGCCATTCCGTACTGCTGGCCACCACGAAGAAGGCATCTTTTAAGAAAGCGGAAGCTTGCGCGAAGAAGGGTATCAGCGTGCTCTTTTGCAAGGCCAAAGGCGGCAGGGTAGATCTCATGGATCTCTTAAGAAAACTGTCGTGGCTTAATATCACTGATCTGTTGGTTGAAGGCGGAGGCGAGCTTACGGCGAGCTTTATCGAGCAGAAACTGGTCGACCAGTTCATATTTTTTATAGCCCCTAAGATAATAGGCGGCAGGGATGCCAGGACAGCCGTGGAAGGCCGCGGTGTCGATAAAGTCAAAGATGCCTTAAAGCTTAAAAATGTCTCTACGCGGATCCTGGCGGGCGATATATTGATCGAAGCGGAGGCGGACCAGTGTTTACGGGCATAATACAGGAACTCGGAGTAGTAGAAAGCATCAGTAGATCCGGTAATATCTGCAAGCTTAGTTTGCGCTCGAAAAATATAGATAAAAGCGTAAAGACAGGTGACAGCATCTGCGTTAACGGCGTCTGCCTTACGGTGACTTCTAAAAAAGGAGATCTTTTGAATTTTGATCTCATGGCGGAGACCACACGCAATTCCGATCTTGCTGCGCTCGCAAACGGCGACAGGGTAAATTTGGAGGGAGCCATAAAGGCGGGCCAAACACTGGATGGACATTTTGTATTGGGGCACATCGATTGCGTCGGAGTGGTAGAATATATCAGAAGATCGGGTGATGGCCTCATGCTGCGTGTCGGTTTTCCGGAAAAGTTCAGCAATTTGATAGTGGAGAAGGCCTCGATAGCCGTGGATGGCGTGAGCCTTACGGTAGGCCTTGTAAACAAAAATTCTTTCGAGATCCATATCATACCGCATACGTTAAAATCCACGACGCTCAATATGAAAGATTCCGGAGACACGGTAAACCTGGAATTTGACATACTGGGGAAATATGTAGCGAAAGGGATGGGGCGTGTTAACCGGACACCGATATCAGAGGAGTTCCTGCGAAGCAAAGGATTTTAAATAATAATTTGAAAATGCCCGTCTATAATGATATATTCAGCTATCAAAAAGGGGCCTCGGTCTAAAGACCTCGGCACTTAGCCAACACTATGGCTGAATAAACTTGGCCTCGGTCTAAAGACCTCGGCACTTAGCCAACACTATGGCTTAATAAACCTGGAGGTGTAGAATGGCAGTGAGAAAGATGGTATTGGTAATAGTAGCACTCGCGTTAATGGTGAGCGTATCCGTCGCAAGCGCCGCGGTGCCGGATACATTAGATAAGCCTAAAGGTGATCCATTGAGGAAGCTGGGCCGCGGAATATCCAATTGCCTGACGTTTTTTATCGAGATCCCCAATCAGATATCGAAGACGAATAATAACGACGGCCCGGTGGCCGCTATCACGTACGGTGTGGTAAAAGGTATCACGATGAGTATCTTCAGGATGGCGATCGGCGGATACGAGGTCTTAACGTTTCCGATACCGCTTCCCGAATGGTACAGGCCTATACTTACCGATCCTGAATTTATGCTGGAAAGCTGGAACATGTAGTAGATCAATTCTAACCAGGTTAAAATAGCATCATTCTAACCGGGTTAGAATATCAATTGGACGGGGCGTAGCGCAGCTGGCTAGCGCGCTTGGTTCGGGACCAAGAGGTCGACGGTTCAAATCCGTCCGCCCCGACCATCCTACTTCGCTCAAAGACTGTTGTCTTTGAGCTTCGTAGAGATTATAATGGGTTGAAGGTCCTACGAAGCAATCGGTCCACTAAGAGTTGAATGCGAAGTAGACCCGACCATTTACAGGAGGTTTCTATCGAGGTGAGCGAAAGCGGAGACAAAAGATGAAGAGGAGAAATAGGAAGTAGATGAATAATAAAAATTATTCCGGCCCCGTTTTTTTAAGGGGCCCGCTAGTTTACGCCATAATAGCCGGGACGGGGTTTTTAGTATACTTTAAGTCGTTGTTTTTCGGGTTTACCTATCTGGACGATAACGTATTAGTCATAAACAACCACCGCTTCCTTAGTCAATTATCCAACGTCTTTGAAGCATTCAGGCACGAGGTTTTTCATATACTTCATAGTTCGGCTGCTTATTACCGTCCTATGCTGACTGTGTCGTTCATACTTGACGCGCAGTTTGGCGGGGTCAGTCCGTTCATATACCATTTTACGAATATCATCATACATTTGGCGGCGTCGTGCCTCGTTTTCAAGTTTCTTACCAAATTAGGATACCGAAGGCAATTGGCGTTTTTTTTCTCCCTGATTTTCAGCGTTCACCCTATATTGGCGCAAGCGGTGAGCTGGATACCCGGCAGGAACGATTCCTTAGCGGCTCTCTTCGTTTTTGCGTCCTTTATTTTTTTCCTGGATTTCCTGGATACGAAAAGGATTGGGTATTGCCTTGCGCACATCTTTTTCCTGGGCTTAGCC
The DNA here is from genome assembly GCA_018823705.1 of Candidatus Omnitrophota bacterium. Taxonomy (GTDB): domain Bacteria; phylum Omnitrophota; class Gorgyraeia; order 2-01-FULL-45-10; family 2-01-FULL-45-10; genus CAIMPC01. Next base: position 13,735 of record JAHJHP010000021.1, read on the forward strand.
ATGTTCACAAAAGAATCGGCGCTGCTGCTTATGCCCGTGTGTGCCTTATATTACATTCTTATATGGAAAAAAGAGAGACGGAAAAGAGAGGACGTTTCCCATCAGGGAAAAAGCCTTCTCTTTATTTGCACGGGTTGGCTGACTGTAACCGGTTTCTGGTTTTTCCTGCGTTCGGTGGCGCTCAGTAATAACCCTCTTCCGATGACCGGCGCAGATATGGCCAAGTCAGTATTTCTAAACTTGCCCGCCCTTATCCAGTTCATCGGAAAGATCATTTTTCCTTTTAACTTATCCGTGCTTCCGCTTATACAGGATACAACATTCATTTACGGTATTTTGGCGCTGGCGTTAATCGTGCCGGCATTGTTTTTCTCTAAGGGCGCCCGAACCGGCTTTATAGTTTTCGGAGCGTCCTGGTTTCTTCTATTCCTGCTGCCGTCATTCATACGTCCCAACCCCACGATAGTTGCGGATTTTATAGAGCACAGGGCTTATTTGCCGATGGTCGGGTTCTTCATTTTGCTGCTCGAGATCGACGCAATAAAAACAATTGATTTTCGATTAAAAAGATATTTAGCGGCCGCCGGCGTAGTTATAATCCTATTCGCGGCCATAACATTTATCCATACAGATAATTTCAAAAACAGGTTAAGCTTTTGGTTAAACGCCGCGACGAAATCGCCGCATTCGCCGCTTGCCCACCGTAACTTGGGGGCGATGTATTATCTTGACGGTTTGCCGGATAAGGCGGAACCTGAATACAGGAAAGCGCTGGAGCTTAATCCTCTGGAACAGATGGCCCATAATAATTTAGGGCTGATTTACGCTTCACGCGGTAATTATAAAGACGCGGAAGAGGAGTACAAGAAGGAGTTGGCAGTCAATCCTGCTTACGACGATGTTCGCTTTAATCTCGGCATACTTTATTACAAGCTGGGCGAGTTTAAAAAAGCGGAAACGTTGTGGAAGAAGGTTATTGAGTTGAATCCCGATCATATCGGTGCTTACGCTAACCTCCATGCTTATTATTACAGCCAGGGGGATTTCACGCAGGCCGCTTATTTTGAGAACGAATTTAAGAAAAGAGAATAATAACCTTTTCAATCCGGAAGAGTATTACATGCTGCGCACCCGCGGAGCTTCATAATAATACAAAACCAGATCGGCTAAAACAGGGTAAATATATGCCGGACAAGAGCGCCCGTATCCATTATGAGGGGATGGTCCAGGGGGTAGGCTTTAGGATCGCGGTCGAGACACGCGCAACGTCCCTGGGCCTTAAAGGATGGGTGAAGAATCTTGATGATGGAAGAGTTGAAATCCTGTGCGAAGGCGATGAACTCGAAATAAAGGCGTTTCTGGAGAATATGGCTTTGGTATTCAACAGGTATATAAGAGATGTCGATATCGACTGGCAGGACGCTACGGGAGAATATGAGGGTTTTGACATAAGGTTCGATTGAACGTTATATATGACAGCTAAAGAGATGAGTGAAATAAACAAAGAGATCAAAGAGCTGAGGGCGAAGATAAATCGCCACGACAGGCTCTATTATGTTCTCGCGAAGCCTGAAATATCGGACCGGGAATACGATAAGCTCTACAGGCGCCTTAAGGATCTTGAGGATGAGTATCCACAAGCTCAAACGCCTGATTCTCCGACCTGTAGGATCGGCGCCGAGCCTATTAAGGCATTTACCGCGGTAAAGCATATAACGCCCATGATGAGCCTGGACAATACTTATTCGGCGGATGAGCTGAAGGCTTTCGACCAGAGGGTGAGAAAGAACCTTGATGGTGAATCCGTGGAATATGTAGTGGAGCTTAAATTCGACGGAGTCAGCGCGTCGCTTCTCTACGAGAACGGTAAATGGGTCCGTGGCGCGACGCGCGGTGACGGGGAAAAAGGCGATGACGTAACCGGTAACCTGAGGACGATACGCTCTATCCCGCTGGAATTCGGATCTGATACTCTGAGCGCTCCGGAATTACTGGAAGTCCGCGGTGAAGTTTACATGACGAAGAAGACCCTCGAATTGATAAATAAAGATAAAGAGCGCCGCGGTGAAGAGCTATTCGCGAATCCCAGGAATGCGGCTGCCGGATCGCTTAAACTACTGGACTCTAAGGTAGTCGCTACGAGACGGCTCGATATCTTTATCTGGGGTATCGGCCATTGCCGGGGAAGGGAATTCGGTACGCACGTCGAAGTCCTCGAATATCTAAAGAAGGGCGGACTGAAGGTCAATCCTCACTATAAACTGTGTAAATCCATAAATGAAGCGATAGAATATTGTAATCTGTGGGAGGCGAAGAAGGATAATCTGGATTTTGAGGTAGATGGTATGGTGCTCAAAGTGAATGATCTTGCCCAGCGCCTGAGGCTCGGGCATACTTCAAAAAGTCCCCGCTGGGCCATAGCATATAAGTTTCCGGCTGAGAAGGCTCTTACCGAAGTCCTTGACATTATCATCCAGGTCGGAAGGACGGGCGCGGTGACGCCGGTAGCCATATTGAAGCCGGTGCATTTGTCGGGCACTACAGTTTCCAGGGCGACGCTTCATAATTTCGATGAGATAAAGAGACTGGGCGTCAAGATAGGCGATAAAGTTTATGTAGAAAAGTCCGGAGAGATAATACCCAAAGTATTGAGCGTCGCGAAGGAGAAAAGGAGCGGCAAAGAGGTGGATTTTATAGCTCCCATGAAATGCCCCGTGTGCGGCGCGGAGCTCGTAAGACTTGCCGAAGAAGTTGCCCTAAGGTGCCCGAACATGGCCTGCCGGGCCCAGATAAGAGAGGCCATCCTTCACTTTGCTTCAAAAAATGCTATGGATATCGAAAATATGGGCGAGGCGGTGGTGGATCGGCTCGTCGATAAAGGGCTGGTGAAGGATTACGGGGATATCTATAGTTTAAGGCCGGCGGAAATACAAGGCCTTGATAGGATGGCCGATAAGAGTATCAGCAACCTTATGGACGCGATCGAAAAGAGCAGGTCAAACGACCTGAACAGGCTTATATACGGGCTCGGAATAAGGCATGTGGGGGAGAGTTCCGCATGGGCACTTGCCGAACATTTCGGCGCCATAGGCAGATTGGAAGAGGCGTCGATCGATGAGCTTACCGCGATAAGAGAGATCGGCCCCGTAGTGGCCGGCTCAATACGCGCGTTCTTTCAAAGCAAAGAGAATGTCAGGGTGATGGATAAGCTCAAGAGGGCTCTGCCGAATATATCGGCATCACCCGGCAAGAGAGATGGATCGAATATGTTATCGGGTCAGACGATAGTAGTGACGGGCGTATTGAAGTCGTATTCCAGGATCGGGATAGAAGAACTTATACGGAAACTGGGAGGCAAGCCGTCATCGAGCGTTAGCGCGGAGACGGATTACCTGGTGTGCGGCGACAATGCGGGTTCCAAGCTGGATAAAGCCAGGGCCTTAAGAGTCAAAGTCATCAGCGAAGAAGATTTTCGAGCCATGGTTTCGTGAAGCGAGATCCCGCCGAGTGTGCCAAAATTATGGTACAGAATTTTGTCACAGCTTACTAGGCGGGACAACAGATAAAAAGGGAGACTGCAGTGAGGAAGATATCCGTGTTTGCAATGATCTTTCTATTGGCGGTGACGCTTACAGGCTGTGATGCGCTTCAGCGGAAGTTTACACGTAAAAAGAAAGAAACGAAACCGATCCCGCGGCTCTATCAGCTAAAAAAATATGATGTCAAGCCGTCGGCTGCGCTGTACAGCAAGCATTATGCCTATTGGCAATCCTGGATGTCCGAGCTGATACAGGATCTCGGTGATAACCATAAAAAAGACGTCAGGTGTATCGATGAGGCGCTGAGCCAGCTTCACGATATGCGAAACATACTCGTCCAGGAAAAAGCCGACGCGCTCACTAAGCATATCCGCAGGATCGAAAAATCCAGGGAGATCATAATAAAAGAAGGGCTGAGCCAATATAACAAAAATCAGGTTCTGATGACCCTCGAGCGCGAAGACAGGATCGTAAAGAGCGAGTTTACCGTTTCCAGAATAAAGAATGATATAAAAGAGAGTTTTGATGAAACGCCTTAATGGAAATATCATAGTGAAGACCTTCGTGGTCGGCCAGCTCGGGACAAACTGTTATATCGTCGCGAACGCTGTCACAAAGGAAGCGTGCCTGATCGATCCGGGCGCGGATCCGGAACCCTTAAAGAATTACATACGAAAAGAAGGCCTCGACCTGAAGTTCATAATCAATACGCACGGACATGGCGATCATATAGGCGCGAACGCTTCCTTCCGCGTTCCGATATTTATCCATAGAAGAGACGCGGATTTTTTGACGGATCCGGACAAAAATTTGTCGCGCGCATTTACAGCGGGGATAGTATCGCCAAAGGCCGCGAGGCTCGTCGAGGAAGGTGAAATAATAAAGCTCGGGGCTCTCGAGCTTAAGATATTGCATACACCGGGACATACGCAGGGATCGATCTCGATAATCACGGAAGGCCTGGCGTTTACCGGAGACGCGTTATTCGCAGGCTCGATCGGCAGGACGGATCTCGCGTCCGGCAACCACGATCAGCTTATCCGGTCGATAACCGATAAACTACTTACGCTTAAAGACGATACAGTCATATATCCGGGCCATGGCGGGCGTTCTACTATAGGTGAAGAGAAGAAGTCCAACCCATTCTTTTCATGAATACGCTGATAGATGAATTTTTGAATTATCTTTCGGTCGAAAGAGGGCTCAGTAAGAATACGATATCCGCTTACTCGACGGATCTCCGTCACTTTGCGGGACATCTTCAATCCCGCGGCATAAGCGATCCTGATCATGTGAAGAGGCAGGATATCATGGATTATATGCTGAAGCTCAAAGATAACAGGATATCGAGCAATTCCATATCCAGGGCGCTTGTCGCCATAAAGATGTTCTATAAATTTCTTGTAAGGGAACGCCTGGCCAGAGATGATGTCGCCGGCGTGCTGGAATCACCGAAACTTGTAAGGCCGTTGCCGAACGTTATGGGGATGCAGGAAGTCGATAAGCTATTGGCTGCTCCTGATGTGCGGGAGTGGATCGGGATAAGGGATAAAGCGGCGCTTGAACTGATGTACGCGACCGGAATGAGAGTATCGGAGCTCGTCGATCTTACGATGGACGGGCTGAATCTGGATGTCGGCTTTATAAAGTGCAGAGGCAAAGGCGATAAAGAGCGTATTGTGCCGATAGGCAGGACTGCGAAGGCGGCGATCGAACGGTATATCGAGAAGGTCAGGCCGAAGCTCCAGAAGAAGGAGGCACAGGACCAGCATCTCTTCTTGTCGAGGCTCGGCAAGAAGATATCGAGAATATCGTTCTGGAAGATGCTAAAGACCAACGCGAAGATCGCGCGTATAAAGAAGGATGTGACGCCGCATACTTTGAGGCACTCGTTCGCCACGCACCTTCTGGAGCGCGGAGCGGACCTGCGGGTTGTGCAGGAGATGTTGGGCCATGCCGATATCTCGACTACTCAGATATACACACACATAAACAAAGAGCGGTTGAAGCTGATACATAAACAATTTCACCCGCGAGCGTAATTATTTCGGCCTACGACGAAGTTCCTCGCTGGGAGGGTGCTTAAGCTAAAGCACTAATAGCTTCACTTGCGGCGATGAATTATTTTCGCCGTGCGCTTCGGTTTACGTATCGCGAATTATGTGTACAGATTCACGCACTTTCATATTCGCGATACGTAAA
>JAHJHP010000022.1 GCA_018823705.1 Candidatus Omnitrophota bacterium
CCCTCAGTTCTACTTCAGGACCACGGATGTCACAGGTGTAGTCACTCTCGCCGCAGGCGTAGAGATGGTCATGCCCGGCGACAATGTGACCTTTGAAGTCACCTTGATCACGCCCATCGCCATGGAAAAAGAGCTGCGCTTCGCAATACGCGAAGGCGGCCACACCGTGGGCGCCGGCGTAGTAACCGAAGTCATAGAGTAACTAAAATGGCACAACAGGCCGTACAGAAAATAAGAATAAAACTGATGGCATATGACCATCGGTTGCTCGATCTCTCAACGGAAGAGATAGTCGATACAGCCAAGCGCACGGGCGCAGGCGTAGTCGGGCCGATACCGCTTCCCACCAAGAGGGAGATATTCACGGTGCTCAGGAGCCCGCATGTTGACAAAAAGTCGAGAGAGCAATTTCAGATCAAGACGCACAAGCGCATACTTGATATAGTGAATCCGACCTCGAAGACTATTGACGCCCTGAAGAAGCTGGATCTGCCGGCAGGCGTTTATGTGGAAATAAAATAAGGGTAATATCTAAAACTATGCTGGGTATACTGGGTAAGAAGATAGGTATCACGAATATATTTAACGAGGCCGGGAGAAATGTCCCAGTAACGGTTATTGAGGCGGGGCCGTGTTTTGTCCTCCAGGTGAAGACTAAGGCCAAAGAGGGATATGACGCCATACAGATAGGCTTTAGTCCGAAGCGCGAAAAGGTTACGCGCAAACCCGATATGGGCAGATTTAAAAAAGCAGGGACATCACCTCTTAGATTCGTTCGCGAACTGAGGGTAAATAACCCGGCCGATTATAAGATCGGACAGACGATCTCCGCTGAGATCTTTGCGAAAGGTGATTATCTGGACGTGGTCGGCACGTCCATAGGTAAAGGTTTTCAGGGTGGCGTCAGGAGATGGGGATGGAAAGGCGGCGATACCGGGCACGGATCAATGTTTGGGCGAGTTATCGGGTCGATCCAGTCCGGCGCCAGGCTCGGGCGCGTTACTAAAGGCCATCATCTTCCGGGACACATGGGCGTAGATCGGATTACAATACAGAACCTTGAGGTAATAGATGTCGTAACCGATAAGAACCTGATCATAGTAAAAGGTTCCGTCCCGGGCCATAAGAACAATTATCTTATGCTGCAGGAAGCCGTGAAGAGACCGAAGGGGTACGTGAAGAGAGTGGCCATTCAGGCAAGCACTAAGAAGAGCGTTAAGGCTACCGTAAAGAAATAGAGAGAAGTGATGATAAAAGCAAAGACGACTACAAAGAAACCCGCCGCTAAGAAGGCAGCAAGACAGGAGTTCAGCTCGGCGATACCCGTATTTGACGTAAAGGGCAAAGAGATAGAGAAGTACCAGCTCGATAAAGAGCTCTTCACCGGCAATATAAATAAGGCTGTGCTCTATCAGGCGGTGCTTATGTATAGCGCATGCGCCAGACAGGGGAATGCTTCCACCAAGACACGGGGCGATGTCTCCGGAGGCGGTAAGAAACCGTTCAGACAGAAGGGCACAGGCAGGGCCCGCGCAGGTTCGACCAGGTCCCCTCTGTGGAGGCACGGTGGTTCCGTGTTCGGACCGCATCCTAGAGATTACCGTTATGATATGCCGAAGAAGCTGAAGAGAGTCGCGTTGCTTTCGAGCATTAATTCCAAACTTGTTGATAGCAAGATGATAGGCATTTCCGGCGTGACCGTAGCAGAACCGAAGACGAAGAGTTTCAGAGGATTGTTAAACGCGCTGAAGTTGGGCGGTAAGAGCCTCTTCATAGTTGATAGCGTCGACCAGAACGTGGTCAGGGCTTCGCGCAATATGCATGAAGTGTCGATTAAAAATTATAAAGATTTTAATACGATGGACGTACTTCATTGCGATAACCTGGTCATATCGGTGCGAGCGCTCGAGAAGTGGTCCGGGAGGTTCAACCAATGAAGAATGCTCATGATGTCGTTAAAGGTATGATAAGGACCGAAAAGGGTTCCGCAATGCAGGCGTTAAATAAGTATCTTTTTTGGGTGGATATGAACTCCAATAAGATAGAGATTAAGAAGGCAGTGGAAGATATATACAAAGTGAAGGCAGATAGCGTTAATACCGTTTCTATGCGCGGCAAGCTGAAGAGGGTCAGGTATGCTATCGGGAAGACTTCTGACTGGAAGAAAGCGATCGTTACGCTAAAGGTTGGAAACAAAATAGACGTTACTTAAATTTGAAAGCAAAGAGAGAATATATATGGGATTAAAAAAGTTTAAACCAGCTACACCGGGAACGAGATGGACGGAGATATCCGATTTTGAGGAGCTGACCAAGCATAAACCGGAGAAGTCTCTTCTTGTGCCGATGAAAAAATCGGGCGGCAGAAATAACCGGGGAAGGATCACTTCGCGTCACAGGGGCGGCGGACACAAAAGGATGTGCCGTATCATAGATTTCAGGCGAGATAAGATCGATGTGCCGGGTAAGGTGATAGCGATCGAATACGACCCTAATAGGTCGGCCAGGTTGGCTCTGGTCCAGTATCAGGATGGAGAGAAGAGATATATTATCGCTCCGGCAGGGTTAAACGTTAATGATGATGTCGTATCCGGTAATTCGGCGGAGATCAAAGTGGGTAATGCCACATGCCTCAACAACATCCCCGCCGGCGTGCCTATACATAACGTCGAACTGAGAAAGGGCTCGGGAGCATCAATAGCGCGATCAGCAGGGAACGCATGCACGATAATGGCCAAAGAAGGCGATTACGCGCAGGTAAAGCTGCCGAGCGGTGAGATCAGGATGATCGCGCTCATATGCTCAGCTACGATAGGGACCGTCGGGAACGCGGAACATGAGAAGATATCCGTAGGTAAAGCCGGAAGGTCCAGATGGTTGGGTATAAGGCCTTATTCAAGAGGGGTGGCGATGAACCCCCACGATCATCCTATGGGTGGCGGAGAAGCCAAAGCCAGCGGTGGACAGCCCAGGTCTCCATGGGGGCAATACGCTAAAGGATTAAAAACGAGAAAGTCGAAGACGTCCGACAAGTATATAGTCAAGAGGAGAAAGTAATGTCAAGATCGATCAGTAAAGGGCCATATGTTGATGAGAAGCTCCTGATTAAGGTGCAAAAAGCCGCTATGGCGGGCGATAAGAAGCCGATAAAGACATGGTCCAGGAGATCCACCGTAACGCCGGATTTCGTCGGGATAACGATGGCGGTTTATAACGGCAGAAAATTTATACCGGTGTATGTTACGGAAAATATGGTCGGGCATAAGCTCGGGGAATTCTCCCCCACGAGGACTTTCAGGAAGCATGGCGCAGCGACCGAAATATCAATGGATAAGACGTAATATGATATCGACAGCTACTTTAAGATATATGAGAATTTCGCCCAGAAAGGTGAGGCCGGTCATAGCGCTTGTAAAAGGCAAGAAAGCGGACGACGCGATCTCGACTCTTTACAGTGTTAAGAAAAAAGCGTCGGCTCTTCTTATCGACGTGATCAGTTCAGCCGTAGCTAACGCAAGGCGTATACCGGGAATGGACGCTTCCAATCTCTACGTCTCCAGCCTGATCGCCAACGGTGGCCCGCAGCTTAAGAGATTTCGCGCGGCATCTATGGGGCGGGCAAGTTCGATACGTAAGCGCACCAGCCATATAACGGTCGTACTGGATGCGGTACCGGAAAAAGCACCGATGGTTCAGGGTGGTGTTGCCGCGACGGAAGATAATAAGGCGAAGGGCCGAAAGACGCATGTGAAGGTAAATCCGAAAGACGACCGGGCCGCAAAGAAACCTAAGGCGAAAGAGCCGACAAAGTCTAAAGCACGGTAAGAAGGGTAAGGAGTAAGATGGGCCAAAAAGTACATCCGTATGGTTTCAGGGTTGGGTACATTTACGATTGGAAGTCGCGCTGGTTCGCGAAAAAGGCCGATTTTCCAAATCAGCTTCACGAAGACCTGAAGATTAAGAAATATATCAAGAAGGCGCTGGCTACTGCGGCTGTTTCCAAGATAGAGATCGAAAGGACCAGCGAGAGAGTGAGAATATTGATATATTCAGCGCGTCCGGGGATCATAATAGGGCGTCGTGGTTCAGAGATCGAGAAACTTAAGGAAGGTATCCAGTCGGTCGCCGGCCAGGAGATACTTATAGATATCAAAGAGATAAAGAACGCGAATACCGATGCGCAGCTCGTTGCGGAGAATATCGGGTTCCAGATAGAGAAACGTATCTCGCATAAGAGGGCTATGAAGAAGGCGGTCCAGGCGGCATTAGACGGAGGAACCTACGGAGTCAAGATCATATGCGCCGGAAGGCTGGGAGGATCGGAGATAGCCAGGGAAGAAAATTACAGGAGCGGTTCCGTGCCCGCACAGACGCTGAGAGCGGATATCGATTACGGGTTTGCGGAGGCTCATACCACGTATGGTTTGATAGGTATAAAGGTCTGGATATATAAAGGCGATAAGGTGCTCGATAAGGCTAAAAACGAAACCGAGCGAGAAGAATTAGGGAGATAAGTAACCATGGCTCTGATGCCTAAGAGGGTCAAATTCAGAAAGATGCAGCGCGGCAAGATGCGCGGTAGCGCGTCCAGAGGCGCCACGATGTCATTCGGAGAGTTTGGGTTGAAATCTATTGAGAACGGATATTTCTCCGACAGACAGATCGAAGCGGCAAGAGTCGCGCTCATGAGGAACCTTAAGGGCGGCGGCAAAGTATGGATAAGGGTTTTTCCGGACAAGCCGATCACAAAGAAGCCGGCTGAAACAAGAATGGGTAAAGGTAAAGGCGATCCGAGCAATTGGGTAGCGCTCGTGAGAAGAGGTAAAATCTTGTTTGAGATAGAGGGAATACCTATGGAAGTCGCCAGAGAGTGTTTTAGGGTCGCTGCGCATAAGATACCCCTCAAGACAAAATTTATAACAAGAGATTCGCACGCATGATAAAAGCTAATGAGCTCAGAAATATGACGGCGGATGAGATAACTCAGAAGATAGATGTATTGAAGAAAGAGCTCTTCGGTTTGAGGACCGAGGCTAAGGCGGGCAGGATAGAGAAACCGCATATGCTCAGGATAACCAGGAAAGACATCGCTAGATGCGAAACGGTTTTAAAGGAGAAGGCGAATGCCAAGTGAGATTAGAGGAAAACGCAAGGAGAAAATAGGCGTAGTCGTCAGTGACAAGATGGATAAGACTATCTCCGTCAGGGTCGATTGGGTTACGCATCATCCTGTTTACAGGAAGATCGTCAGGAGAGCCACAAAGTTCAAAGCCCATGACGAGAAGAATATTGCGAAGATGGGCGATACGGTGAAGATACAGGAGACCCGGCCCTTGTCCAAGACCAAGAGATGGCGGCTTTTAGAGATCGTCAAGAAGGCGGACCTTCATGTGCACCATGAGTTGACCGGTGAAGCTCAAGAAGTTAAAAGCTAGAGGCATTTATTATCCCGCCTCGTAAGAAGTGCCAAAATTCTGTACCATAATTTTGGCACACTCGGCGGGTTGGATCATCAACAGAAAAAGGATAGGCGAGATCCATGATCATGATGAGAAGCATTTTAGATGTGGCGGATAATACGGGCGCCAGGAAAGCGTCGATGATAGGCGTCCTTGGCAGAGGCAACAGACAATTCGCCGATGTGGGAGATATTATAACTTGCAATATCAAGGAGGCCTCGCCGGAAGGCCTCGTAAAGGACCACGAGGTGGTAAAGGCCGTTGTGGTGCGAACAGCTTTCGCGATAACCAGGCCTGACGGTACAAAGCTCAGGTTTGACAGGAATGCCGTGGTCGTAATAGACGATCAGAAAAATCCCAAAGGAACCAGGATATTCGGGCCTGTCGCCAGGGAGCTGCGCGAGATGAAGTTTATGAAGATAATATCGTTGGCGCCAGAGGTGCTGTAAATAGAGGGGTTCATAATTAAGTGAATAAGATAAAGAAGAATGATGTAGTGTACGTGCTGGCCGGACGGGATAAAGGCAAGACCGGTAAGGTCTTCAGGATGATGCCCAGCAAAGATAAAGCGCTTGTAGAAGGCATAAATTATGTCAAAAAGCATATGCGCAAGACGAAAGCCGACCAGCAGGGAGGCATAGTGCAGATGGAGAGCGCTATACATGTTTCCAATATTGCGCTCTTCTGTAAGACCTGCAATAAGCCTTCACATGTCGGGATAAATATACTGGCCGACGGTACGCGCTCCAGGTTCTGTAAAAGATGCAAAGAGGTGATCTGATTATGGCTGCTCCAAGGCTGCTGGAAAGATACAGAAGTGAAATATCGCAGGAGCTGATGAAGCTACTGGGATATAAGAACAAATATGCGGTGCCGAGGCTCACAAAGATAGTTATAAATATAGGGCTCGGAGAAGCTGCGGCAGATATAAAGTTTCTTGACGCGGCCCAACAAGAACTTGCGATGATTACGGGGCAGAAACCGGTCGTTACAAAAGCAAAAAAAGCCATAGCGAACTTCAAGATAAGGAAGGGTTCGTCGATCGGCTGCAAAGTCACGCTGAGAAAAGCGATGATGTATGAATTCCTTGACCGCCTTATCTCTGTGGTCATTCCGAGGATCAGGGATTTCAGGGGATTGAGCCTGAAGTCTTTCGATGGAACGGGAAACTATTCATTCGGATTGAATGAACAGAGCATATTCCCCGAAGTCGACGCCGATAAGATAACGAAAGTCCACGGTATGGATATCACGGTAGTCACTACCGCTAAGACTGAAAAAGAGACTTATGAATTTTTGAAGCTTATAGGGATGCCGTTCATAAAAAAGCAGAAGGATTAATATAAGATGGCAAAGACATCACTGATCGTAAAACAGAGAAGGCCGCAGAAGTTCGCGGTCAGGCGCTATAATAGGTGCAGGCTTTGTGGCAGGCCGAGAGGGTTCATGAGACGGTTTCAATTATGCCGAATATGTTTCAGAGAGCTGGCCTCCCGAGGGGAGATTCCGGGCGTAGTCAAGGCAAGCTGGTAATAATCTAAAGGAAAGAGAGTGTATGTCATTAACAGATCCGATAGCAGATATGCTTACAATTATAAGGAATGCCAGTAAAGCGAAGAAGGATGTCGCTGAAGCCAGGAATTCAACGGTATCGGAAAACATACTGAAGATACTGAAGAAAGAGAGCTTCATAGCGAACTATAAACTGATAAAAGATAATAAGCAGGGCATTCTCAGGATATACCTTAAGTATCTGAAGAATGGGGCACCTGCGGTCCTGGGCCTGAAGAGGATATCGACGCCGGGGCTCAGAGTATACAAAAAAGCCGACAGCATCCCAAAAGTATACAGCGGATTAGGCCTGGCCATAATATCCACATCTAAGGGCCTGTTGACCGATAATGAAGCCAGGGATCAGAAGTTGGGTGGAGAAGTCATCTGTTACGTGTGGTGATACGAAAGATATAACAATGTCAAGAATAGGTAAAAAACCGATAGCAATACCAGATGGCGTGAAGATTGCCGTTTCTGCGGATAATACGATAACCGTCGAAGGTAAGAGCGGAAAGCTCACATATAAGGCGGCTGAGACATTCAAGATACAGATAAAGGATAATGTCTTCTCAGTTACGAGACCGTCCGATACGAAACAGGACAAGTCGACGCACGGGTTGATACGAAGCCTGGTTAACAATATGATAATAGGCGTCAGTACTGGCTACAAGAAAGAGCTGGAGATCACCGGCGTCGGTTTCAAAGCCGCTGTCCAGGGTAAAGTGCTCAATATTCAGTTGAGCTATACCCATCCTATAAATTACGAGATACCGGAGGGCATCACAGTGGTGACTCCGAAGCCCAATATAATCGTAGTGACCGGTATGGATAAAGCCAGAGTGGGCAAGGCCGCGGCCGAAATACGGGATTATTACAGGCCCGAGCCGTATAAAGGAAAAGGCATAAAATATTCGGGAGAATTCGTCAGGCGTAAATCCGGCAAGGCTGTCGCCGGAGCCGGCGCGGCATAAAATATCGACTAAGAAAAGAGCAGAGCGGACAAAAAATGAAGAAATGGATAAAGATCGAAGGACGCGAGAGAAGGCGTAAGATAATCCGCAAGAAGGTTGCCGGGACTCCCGAGCGGCCGCGGTTAAGTGTGCGAAGAAGCCTGAGCCATATGTATGCGCAGATCATCGACGATTCATGCGGCAAGACACTGGTCGCGCTGTCGACGCTATCTCCTGATGTTAAAGAGAAGGCAAAGAAAGATTGCGGCAATGTTAAGGGAGCTGTGCTTCTGGGCTCGGCTATCGCTGAGGCAAGCAAGAAGGCCGGAGTGACAAAGGTGGTATTCGACAGGGCCGGTTATCTGTATCACGGACGTGTTAAAGCGCTCGCAGAGGCTGCCCGCAAGGGTGGATTGCAATTCTAAAGTAAGGGGAGCATAAATTGTCAGATAATATTAAAGATGGGAATGAGATAAAAGATACGAAAGCCGCCGAGGTGAAGGCGCCGGATCCGAAAGATGTCCCTGCGGCAGCCGCGCCTGTCGCAAAGCCAGGACAGGGCGAGAGACAGAGGAGGCCCGCGCGAGGCGGAGGAAGGTCTCAGAGGCAGTCCCGGGGGCGAGGCAGCGACGATGGCCTGATCGAGAAGGTTGTGAATATAAAGAGGGTCGCGAAGGTCGTTAAGGGCGGACGCAGGTTCTCTTTTAATGCTCTCGTAGTCGCAGGCGACGGTAAGGGTAACGTTGGGCTCGGTTTCGGAAAGGGCAACGAGGTCGCTGAAGCTATCCGCAAGGGAATGACCGACGCTAAGAAGAATCTTTTCAGGATACCGCTCAAAGGCACATCGATACCACACGAGATGATTGGGAAATTCAAAGCGGCCAGGGTGATGTTAAAGCCTGCTATAGAAGGTACCGGAGTAATCGCCGGTGGCGCTGTGCGCGCGATATGCGAAGCAGGCGGTATAAAGGATATTTTAACGAAGAGCCTGGGTTCCGAGTCCGCGCTGAATGTCTTAAAAGCGGCGATCGACGGCTTGAAACATTTAAGATTGGCAAGGATAATCGAGGAAGAGGTAGCTCCAAGTGAAGATAAATGAGATAGGCGCTCCGATAGGAGCCAACAGAAAGACCAAGCGGCGCGGCAAAGGTTCGGGTTCCGGACATGGAAAGACCTCATGTCGCGGACGTAAAGGCGCGAAAAAACGCTCGGGCAGGACAACCCGTCCCGGTTTTGAAGGTGGACAGATGCAGCTTATAAGGCGTATCCCTAAAAGGGGTTTCGGCATCATGTTCAAGGTCTATAATCAGGTGGTCAATACCGAATCGCTTAACAGGTTTGCCGCGAACAGCATTGTAGGACCGGCAGAATATAAGGAAGCGGGCTTGATAGGCAGCACCAAGGAGCCCGTAAAGGTCCTTGGCCACGGGAAGCTCGAGAAAGCGCTGACTGTAAAGGCGCATAAATTCTCAGAGAGCGCAAAGAAGCTACTTACAGCCGCCGGCGCGAAGATCGAATACATAAAGTTATAAGATGCTTGAAGCGTTTGCCAACATATTTAAGATACCGGACCTTCGCAAGAAGGTCATGCTTACCCTTGGGCTGATAGCCGTATACAGGATAGGCACATATATTCCGACTCCGGGGATCGACAGCGCAAAACTTGCGCAGTTCTTTGCTCAGGTGGCACAGGGGCAAGGTGGACAGCTCTTTGGCATAATGAATATGTTCTCAGGCGGCGCCATATCGAGGATGACGATATTTGCGCTGGGTATAATGCCGTATATCTCGGCCTCGATCATAATCCAGCTTCTGACCGCCGTAATACCGGCGCTAGAAAAGCTAGCCAAAGAAGGCGAGGCGGGACATAAGAAGATAGTCCAATATACCAGATATGGCACGATAGCATTAGCCATAGTACAGTCTTATTTTATCTCGCTGTGGCTCGAGAATCCGGCGAATTTTCAGGGCCTGCAGGTGTCGCAATTTACGGGGTGGAGCTTCCGGATGCTCACAGTAATAACGCTTACAAGCGGCACGGCGTTTATAATGTGGCTCGGTGAGCAGATACAGGAGTACGGCATCGGCAATGGCATGTCGCTCATTATTACCGCCGGTATCGTATCAAGGATACCTACGGCGATGTTTCAGTTATGGTCGCTATTCAGTCCATTTGCCCCGGAGAAGGCTCAGCTGGATCCATTTACGCTCATTATAATGATTGCGCTTTTGGTGGCAGTCGTCGTTGCGGTAATAGTGGTGACTCAAGGCCAGCGCAAGATCCCCGTGCAATACGCAAAACGTGTCGTCGGACGCAAGATCTATGGCGGACAGGCGACGTTCCTGCCGCTCAGAGTGAATCAGGCCGGCGTGATACCTATCATATTCGCGCAGAGTATTATATTATTTCCCGCTACGATAGCGGGATTTGTGCCGCATCAGGGTTTTCAGAAGTTCGCGTCAATGCTAACGAGAGGCGAGCTGGTATATAATTCCCTGTACGCGCTCCTTATAATGTTCTTTGCTTATTTCTACACCGCCATAACTTTTAATCCGATCGATATAGCGGATAATATGAAGAAGTACGGCGGGTTTGTTCCGGGGATCAGGCCCGGCAGACAGACTGCCGAATACCTTGATTTTATAATGACGAGGATAACGTTCCCCGGGGCTGTGTTCCTGGCGATAATAGCAGTTCTGCCCAGCCTGATATCGAACTGGCTTAAGATACCGTATCTTGTGGCGAGTTTCTTCGGCGGCACCGGCCTTCTCATCATAGTCGGCGTTATGCTGGATACGATGAAGCAGATAGAATCACACCTGTTGATGAGGCATTACGAGGGCTTCATGAAGAAGAGCAAGTTAAGGGGTCGAATATCATCATAAAGGAGTTAAGGTGAATTTGATTTTATTGGGGCCTCCGGGAGCGGGCAAGGGGACGCAGAGTGCTGTGCTTGCCGAAAAGTACGGGCTTCCACATATATCTACGGGAGACATACTCAGAGAGTCCGTAAAAGCCGGTCAGGGGCTTGGGTTGAAAGCCAAAGAATATATGGATAAGGGAGCCCTGGTTCCGGACGAAGTGGTTATGGGAATAGCGGCGGATAGGCTGAAACAGCCCGACACCAAAAAAGGTTTCATTCTGGACGGTTTTCCCAGGACTATCGCTCAAGGCGAGAACCTGGATAAAGAGCTGAATAAGATGGGCCGGGGGATCGATCTTGTCCTGTATTTTGCGACTTCCACGGATGTGGCGATAGAGCGTCTTACGGGCAGAAGGGTATGTAAATCCTGCGGTTTCAATTATCATATAAAGAATATACCGCCGAAAAAAGACGGTATCTGTGACAAGTGCGGAGGCCCGCTCATTCATCGGGTGGATGACAACGAAGCGACTGTTAGAAACAGGCTTAAAGTCTATGAGGACCAGACAAAGCCCCTTATAGATTACTACACGAAGCAGGGGACTTTAAAGAAGGTTTCCGGCGATATGGGCGTAGATGAGCTTTTTAAGGTTCTTTCTAAGTTATTTAAAGAGGCCAAGCTTGCATGATCGTCCTGCGTAGCGAAGACGAGATATCGTCGATGCGCAGCGCCGGCAAGATAATCAAAGCAACTTTTGAGGTCTTGCGAAAACGGGTGGCTCCCGGAGTGCGGACCGTCGAGCTTGACACCGTCGCCAGGCAGGAGATCCTGAAACTGAACGGCATACCGGCGTTTAAGGGGATAAGGGTGGGTAGCCGCTCTTACCCCGCGAATATATGCGCGTCGGTCAATGAAGTCGTCGTACATGGCATACCTTCCGAACGGGTCTTGAGAGAAGGCGATATACTTTCGATCGATATAGGCGTTAAATTCAGGGAATATTATGCCGACGCTGCGATCACCGTAGGAGTCGGAAGGATAAGCGAAGAGGCCAATGAACTTTTATCGGTAACGGAGACCTCTCTCGCTAAAGGGATAGAGAAAGCTACAGTCGGTTCGCGACTCGGTGATGTATCGGCTGAGATTCAGAAGTATGTCGAGGATCATGGTTTCAGCGTGGTGAGGGACCTGGTAGGGCATGGCATAGGAAGCGCTCTGTGGGAGGATCCGCAGATACCGAATTACGGAAAACCGGGGACCGGCCCGCGGCTTGCCGCCGGGATGGTTCTGGCGATAGAGCCGATGGTAAACGCGGGGACTTATGAAGTCGAGACACTGGCGGATGGCTGGGCTGTAGTTACATGTGACAGAAAGCTTTCGGCCCATTTCGAGCATACGATAGTCATAAGGGAAGGCGGAGCTGAGATTCTAACAGCTTAAAAAATATGTGCCCTAAAGAAGAAGCAATAGTTGTTGAGGGAAAGGTGATCGAGACGCTGCCGAACGCGATGTTCAGGGTTGAGCTCGCGAACGGACACAAGGTGCTCGGGCATATTTCGGGAAAGATGAGGATGCATTTTATTAGAATACTTCCCGGGGACAGCGTTACGTTAGAACTCTCCCCGTACGATTTGTCCAGAGGCAGAATAACACGAAGAGAGAAATAGGAAAAATATGAAAGTAAGATCAAGTATAGGTAAGATATGCCCCAAGTGCAAGATAGTGCGTCGCAAGGGGACGCTGAAGGTAATATGTTCGAATCCCAAACACAAGCAAAGGCAGGGATAATCATCTTAAGTTGACAGGAGGAATAAGTGCCGAGACTATTGGGTGTTGATATTCCAAAAGAGAAGAGGATCGAAATATCCTTGATGTATATTTATGGCGTAGGTAGACCTCTCGCCAATAAGATCTTAAAGACAGCAAATATAAGTCCGGATAAGCGCGCCAAAGACCTGACTGAAGAAGAAGTTGCCAGGCTCGCAACGATAATCCAGAGGGATTATAAGGTCGAAGGAGACCTGCGTAGAGAGGTTGCTGCCAATATAAAGAGGCTGATCGACACGGGGACCTATAGGGGTTTTAGACACAGAAGAGGCCTACCCACGAGGGGGCAGAGATCGAAGACCAACGCGAGGACCAGGAAAGGCCCCAGGAAGACGGTCGGTATTAAGAGGGTAAAGGCAGAGAGACCGGCAGTGAAACCAGTCGCTGGAAAAAAATAAGAAGGGTAAAAAGTGGAACAGAAAAAACCTAAACCAAAAAAGAGTAAGAAGATAATGCGGACCGTCACGAGCGGCGTGGTCCACATATTGGCGACGTTCAACAACACCATCGTTACGATAACCGACAAAGAAGGCAACGCATTAACATGGGCGTCCACCGGTAGCGCCGGTTTCAAAGGTTCTAAGAAGTCTACGCCTTTTGCCGCAGGCATAGCGGCGGAGACTGCTGCTAAGAAGGCCGCCGAAAGAGGACTTAAAGAGGTCGATGTAGTCGTAAAGGGGCCCGGCTCCGGCAGGGAGTCCGCTATCAGGTCAATCCAGGCAGCCGGTATTGCGATCAGATCGATCAAGGATGTCACTCCGATACCGCATAACGGATGCCGTCCACCGAAGCGAAGGAGAGTGTAATGGCAAGGAATACCGGTCCATCATGCAGGCTTTGCAGAAGAGAAGGCGCTAAGCTTTTTTTGAAAGGCTCAAGGTGCGTTACGGATAAATGCGCGCTGACGAGGCGTGAATATGCTCCTGGCCAACATGGCCTGGCCAGAAAGAAAGAGTCAAATTACGGCACTCAGATGAGAGAGAAGCAGAAGGTCAAGAGGATATACGGTGTCCTGGAACGCCAGTTCAGGCATTATTTCCAAATAGCAGAAAGATCAAAGGAAGTAACGGGTATTATGCTGCTCCAGTTGCTCGAGAGAAGGCTGGATAATGTTATCTTTAAGATGAACCTGGGTAACTCAAGGGCAGAGGCCAGACAGCTTGTTCAGCACGGCAGGGTATATGTAAACGGAAAGAGGCTGGACATACCGTCTTATACGGTTAAGCTCGGAGAAGAGATATCGGTAAAAGTCTCCGAAAAACTGACAAAGGCTCTTAACGAAAGAGTTGAGGAGCTTAAGGACAGGCCTACAGCTAAATGGCTGGAAGTTAACGGCAAGGCCCTGAAGGCTAAGGTCACAGCTATGCCGACGAAAGAAGATGTAGGGTTTCCGATACAAGAACAGCTTATCGTCGAGTTGTATTCTAAGTAGTACAATTAAGGTTATTTACATAGCAAATTTAAGGAGATATGCGAAATGGGTATAAGCATGAAGAGTTTCGAGATGCCTAAAAAGCTCTTATTGGATGAATCGACTCACACGCCCACCTATGGAAAATTTGTGGCAGAGCCGTTCGAGAGGGGCTACGGCACGACGATCGGTAACGGGCTGCGCAGAGTGCTGATATCCTCCATAGAGGGAACCGCTGTGACCAGCATAAAGATCAGTGGTGTGCACCATGAGTTCTCTGCGATAAACGGTGTCCTCGAAGATGTTCCGCAGATCATAATGAATATAAAGAAGCTGGTGCTCAAATCCCACTTCAAGACCCCGAAGCCGATGATCATCAATGTTGAAAAGAAGGGCGATGTGACCGCTAAAGACATAAAAGTGGATGAGACGGTGGAGATAGTAAATCCGGATTTGCATATAGCGACGCTTACAAAAAATGTCAAGCTTAAGATCGAGATGGAAGTCGCCCGCGGCAGGGGCTATGTTCCGGCGGAACGGAATAAGAAGGAAGGGCAGTCGATAGGAGTGATAGCGGTCGATTCCATATTTACACCGATCAGGAAGGTGAACTTCTTCGTCGAGAATACCCGTGTAGGACAGATAACGGACTACGATAAGTTGATAGTGGAGCTATGGACCAATGGCGCGATAGGCCCGAAAGAGGCGCTTCTTTATGCTTCGAACATACTGCAGAGGCATCTTGACATATTCGTCGGGTTCGGTAAATTACCCGAAGAGGAAGAAGCTCCCGAGGAGACGGACGCAGAGAGACAGCTTAAAGAGAAATTAAAGGTGCCGATATCCGAACTGGAGTTGTCGGTGAGGAGCTCGAACTGTCTCAGGGAAGCCAGGATAAAGACCATAGGCGACCTTGTAAAGAAGTCTGAGCTGGAGATGCTGAAGTACAGGAACTTTGGCAAGAAGTCACTCGCTGAGATCAATAAGATACTCCAGGATATGGGTATCTCTCTGGGGATCAAAGCAGGTGGGGATAAATCTAAGGAAGAGCCGGAATAATATGAGACACAGAAAAAAAAGATCAAGACTCAGCATGATGACGGCCCGCAGGAACGCCACCATGATCAATATGGTGACGAGCCTTTTTATTCATCAGAAGATAGAGACAATACTTGCGCGTGCCAAAGAGGCCAGAAAACTCGCTGAAAGGCTGATAACATTGAGCAAAGATGACACGGTCGCCGCGAGGAGAAGGGCCTACCAGATATTGAACGACAGGGACATTGTAGGCAAGCTTTTTAAAGAGATAGCGCCGTTATGCAAGAACAGGAATAGCGGCTACACCAGGATAATACAGCTCGGTTTCAGGCGCGGTGATGGAGCCCAGATGGCAATACTGGAACTGACCGACAAGAAGATCGTTGAAAAGCTCCCCAAGAAGAAGGGCAAGGCAAAAGAAGAGGCCGCGACCGAGACTAAAAAGGGCGTAAAGCAGGATGCCCGCAATGAGGTAAAGAAGACGGCTGAGGAAAAGAAGGAAGTTACGAAGGACGAGCATAATATAAAGCCGATATCCAAGTCGATGCCCAGCTTTGATGAAGAGAAGAGGGCCGAAAAGGCCAAGAGCGAAGAGCGAAAGATGGCCGGACAGAAGGGCTTCATGAAGAACTTGAGAGGGTTGTTCCGCAAACGAGGCGATAGATAAGTTCCTGGTAGAAGAGCATACTCAAGGCCCCCTAATTTTACCAAAAGATTAGGGGGCCTTTTTATATACGTAAAATATTTTGTGTAACTCGAACTTGGGCAGCTTGACCGGCAGCCACCCTTCCGGCGGATTTTGCCATCAAGGATTATTAGTATGGTTGTAGGGCACACTTTAGTGTGCCCTATGTCAACATAAGTGTCTAAATAGTCAGGTGGTTGTACATCTTCTGCAAAATCTTTCGCCTCCAGGGAGTGGCTGCCGGTAGCTGCCTAACGGCACAAAATATTTTACTTGGGGAGCGAGCGGGTTTAGGGGACGTGTCCCAAAGTGACACGTCCCCTATGACTCAGGCGAAAATATCGTATGGGTACCGTTTAATGTTTTTACGGGTGACACGACCTAAGCCTTTTTTCGAATAAGAGGCGGTACGGGGTGGGGCTTATCACGATCGACTAGTATTACGCGCAAGGGTACGGGACACAGCCTCGCATAGGAAAAAAGGCGAGGTCGTGGCAGCCTGCCTGCCTGCCCGCTTATCAGAAGACAGGCAGGCAGGGACCCGTAAAAACATACTGCGCGAGTAAGGATATTTTTGCTGGAATGAAGGGGAAATATTTTCAGTGCGAATATACTTAGCGCTTAGGTCTGACGACGCCGCGAGTGAAGCCCTGAAGTGCGGATAATCAGACAGAATCCGAAGGATATTTTCGCCGTAAATGTGATATTTTTAAGTTTGAGATTTACAGTATTTATACTATAATAGACTCAAAAATAACGGAGCTAAAGTTACTATATGAGACTTGCTAAAAGAGTGTCGGGTGTCGCTGAGTCGGTAACGCTAGAGATTACATCAAAGGCGAAGAAGATGGCTCGCGAAGGGATAGATGTCGTTAGTTTTGCCGCCGGAGAACCCGATTTTGATACGCCCGGCCATATAAAGGCCGCCGCGATCAAGGCGATAAATGAAGGCTTTACCAAATATACGCCGTCGAGCGGTATGCCCGAGCTCAAGGACGCCATATCCGCGAAGTTTAAGAAGGATAACGGAATAGATTACACACCTGGTCAGGTAGTGGTATCCAACGGCGCAAAACATTCTTTATATAATATATTCCAGGCTATTTGCGATGCGGATGACGAAGTGCTGATACCGGCGCCTTACTGGGTGAGTTATCCGGCGATGGTATCGATGGCTGAAGCAAAACCCGTCTTTGTGGGAACGAGTCCAGCTGATAATTTTAAGGTCACGGAAAAAGAGCTGGTCTCTAAAATAACCTCCAAGACTAAATGTTTTATATTGAACAGTCCCTCAAACCCCACCGGATGCGTTTATGATCGGGGCGAGCTGGAGATGATAGCAAAACTCGCGGTAAAGCATAAATTCTTTGTAATCAGCGACGAGATATATGAGAAGCTCATATACGATAACAAGAAGCACGTATCGATCGCTTCGCTTGGAAAGGAAATACACGATTGGACTATCACCGTAAACGGCGTGTCTAAGAGCTACGCTATGACCGGATGGCGTATAGGCTACGCCGCGGGGCCGCAGGATATCATGAAAGCGATAGGAAATCTGCAAAGTCACGCCACCAGCAATCCGGCGTCGATAAGCCAGAAGGCGACTCTTGAGGCGCTTACCCGGGACCAGGCTTTTATCGATGAGATGAGGGCCGAGTATGAGAAGAGACGCAATTATATGGTGTCTAGAGTGAGCGCGATGAAGAATATTTCATGCGTCAAACCGCAGGGAGCTTTCTATCTCTTCACGGATATATCAAAGACAAAGAAGGACTCAGTAACTATAGCCAGGTCGCTTCTCGAAGGCGCGAACGTCGCGGTGATACCGGGAGAGCCGTTTGGCGCAAGGGACTTTATACGTTTAAGTTTTGCTACGGGCATGGATACGATAAAGAAGGGCATGGACAGGATGGAGGAGTATTTCGCTAAACATGGGTAAAACTATATCAGAGAAGATACTATCGGATCATTCGGATAAGGATCTCAAGGCCGGAGACGTAGCCGTATGCGATGTCGATTTCTGCTTTGGGCAGGACGGAACGAGCTCGATCATAATAGACAGCTTCAATAAGCTCGGAGTGGATAAGGCGTTCGATAAGTCCAAATTCTACATGGTCATAGACCATTCAGCGCCTAGCCCGAATATCGGTGTTTCGGCGATACATAAGAAGATGCGAAGCTTTGCCAGGAGCCTGAATGTCGGTATGTACGATATTGGCTGTGGGGTATGCCATCAGCTGGTGCCGCAGAACGGCCATGTTACGTGCGGGGACCTGGTGCTGGGGGCCGATTCGCACACATGCACATACGGCGCGATAAATGTATTTTCGACAGGAGTGGGTTCCACCGATTTGGCCGTTACTCTTGCCTGCGGTAAGAACTGGTTCAGGGTGCCTGAGACAATTAAAGTTATAGTTAACGGCAAGCTTCCCAAGGGAGTCTATTCGAAAGATATCATATTAAGCATAGTCAAAGATATAGGATCTAATGGCGCGACTTATAAGGCTGTGGAGTTTTACGGCGAGGCGATAACGTCATTAAGCGTGGACGCTCGCCTGACGATCTCGAACATGGCTGTCGAGATAGGGGCGAAGGTCGGGTTGATGGAAGCCGACACCAAAGTACTGAAATGGGTCGCGCAAAAGGGCTCAAAGAGGGAGCCTAAGCCGGTACATGCTGATATAGATGCCAGGTATATTGCGGTAAAGACTTATGATGTGTCGAAGCTTAAACCTCAGGTGGCCAAGCCGCATGCCGTTGATAACGTTTCGGATGTCGATAAGCTTTCGGATGTGAAGATCGATCAGGCATTTCTCGGGACATGCACTAACGGCAGGCTCGAAGACCTGGTTGCGGCTGCGCGGATATTAAAGGGCCGCACGATATTTCCGGGCATGAAGTTCATGATTGCGCCCGCATCCAAAGAGATATATATCGAGGCTATGAAGGAAGGCATCATCGAGACGTTTGTAAAGAGCGGCAGCACAGTCCTGGCGCCGGGGTGCGGGCCTTGCGTCGGTACCCATAACGGCGTTCTGGCGGACGGAGAGGCCGCGATATCTACGGCGAACAGGAACTTTAAGGGCAGGATGGGTAATCCCAATTCATTCATATATCTGGCGAGTCCGGCAACCGTCGCCGCATCAGCGCTGACGGGCAGGATAACCGATCCCAGAGAATTTAAAAATAGGCTATAATCAGGAGGTTTATCGCAGGTGAAGCATTTCGCGAGGCGCTTAAAAGTAAACGATAATATAAATACTGATTACGTTATATCCGGAAGATATAAATTCAAGATCCAGGATCCCAAGGAACTGGCCGGGCACATCTTTGAGGATATAGATCCCGGATTTGCAGCAAGGATCAAAGAGGGCGACATACTGATCGCGGGTGATAATTTCGGATGCGGCTCGTCCAGAGAACAGGCCCCGCAGGCGTTAAAGATGGCCGGTTTTTCGGCAGTGGTCGCAAAAAACTTTGCCAGGATCTTCTACAGGAACGCATTCAATATCGGTCTCCTGGTAGTCGAATGCAATACGGACTTTATCGATGACGGTGATGAATTAGAGATAGATGCCGTAAGCGGTAAGATACAAAATAAGAGCAAGGGGCTATTGCTTGACATAAAACCTGTCCCACCTGTTATGAAGAAATTGTTAGAGGATGGAGGCGTTGTGGAGCATTTTAAAAAATACGGGGGATTCAAATTTGAGTAAGCATACGATTACACTTATTCCGGGCGACGGTACCGGCCCCGAGCTGGCCAATGCAGCCAGGAGGTGCGTCGATGCTCTGGACGTCGACATAGCATGGGAGATAGCCGACGCCGGCGAATGCGCCGTGGAAAAATATAAAACCCCTCTGCCTGATGTCACTCTCGACTCCGTGAGGAAGAACACCGTCGCGCTCAAAGGGCCTGTCACCACGCCTATAGGTACCGGATTCAGGAGCGTCAACGTCGAGCTCAGGAAGAGGCTCGATCTCTACGCCTGCCTGAGGCCGTGCAAGAGCTATAAGGGCGTGCGTTCCAGATATCAGGATATTGACCTTGTGATAGTTCGCGAAAATACCGAAGATCTGTATGCGGGCATCGAGTTTGCCAATGGCACGAAAGAAGTAAAGGAGCTGATAGCGCTTCTCGAAAGAATCGGTAATAAGAAGATAAGAGACGGGTCCGCGATAAGCATAAAACCGATATCAGGCGCAGGTTCAGCGCGCATAGTGAAGTACGCGTTCGATTACGCGATTAAGAATAACAGGAAGAAAGTGACGGCGGTCCATAAGGCAAACATCATGAAGTATACCGACGGCCTATTTCTGGAAGTGGCCAGGGAAGTCGCGAAGTCTTATGAGGGCAGGATAAAATTTGAGGACAGGATTGTTGACAATATGTGCATGCAGCTGATACAGAAGCCGGAAGATTATGATGTGTTGGTGCTGCCCAATCTTTACGGAGATATCATATCGGATCTTGCGGCGGGCCTCGTGGGAGGCCTGGGAGTAGCCCCCGGCGCAAATATAGGCGATGGAGTGGCTGTATTCGAGCCCACACATGGAAGCGCTCCGAAATATAAAGGCCTGGATAAAGTGAACCCTACGGCGCTCATACTTTCAGCGGCGCTTATGCTGAATCATCTCGGCGAATATGGACCCGCAAAGAAGCTGGAGAACGCGTGCGCGGCGGTTATAGAAGAAGGCAAATTTGTCACTTACGATATGAAGAGAGATAAAAATGATCCTACTGCTGTCGGTACCGGCCGTATGGCCGATGCGATAATAGAGAAGATCAGGAAGGCAAAATGAAGCCATTCTCATATAAGATATCGGTGATAGGAGCCGGCGCGGTGGGCGCCACTCTGGCCCAGAGGTTGTTTGAATACGGGTTGGCTGACGTAGTATTGGTCGATATACTTAAAGATCTCGCTCGCGGTAAGGCCCTTGATCTTATGGATGCCGCGTCTATAACAAGAACAGAAAAATCTATAATCGGCACTGACGATTACGAAGATATAAGCGGTTCGGACATAGTGGTGATAACCGCAGGCTTTCCGAGGAAGCCGGGAATGTCGCGCGAGGACCTCATCTCAAAGAATGCGTTGATAGTAAAGGATGTGGCGGCCAAGATCAGCCAAAGCGCGCCCAAAGCCATAGTCATAGTCGTCACCAATCCGCTGGATGTAATGACCTACCTTGCGCTTAAGACCACCGGTTTTGATAAGACGAAGGTGATGGGCATGGCTGGCGTGCTTGACGGTTCACGCTTCATAACTCTCATAGCCGAAGAACTTAAGATTCGCCGATCGTTGGTTAAAACTTTTGTGATGGGTAGTCACGGCGATACAATGGTTCCTGTTATATCCAAGACAACTGTTGAAGGTAAGCCGCTCTCGAGCGTGCTCTCCGCGGAGAAGATCGAAGGCATAGTCAGAAGAACGTGTGACCGCGGTGCGGAGATAGTCTCGCTCCTCGGCACGGGCAGCGCTTATTATTCACCCAGCGCTTCGGCGCTGAGAATGATAAGGGCTATTATGGACGATTGCGGCGAGATCGTCACTGCCTCGGCGTACCTGGAAGGTGAGTACGGCCTGAGCGATATATGCATGGGCGTCCCATGCAGGCTTGACAGTCGCGGGGTTGTAGAGGTTGTGGAATTTGAACTGTCGGAGCAGGAGAAGGCCGCTTTTTCAAAGTCGGCTAAGGTTGTGGAGGGCTCAATAGAACTATTACGCGCACGGCATCTGATCCATCAGCAGACAGTGAAAGATGGTGCGGGGTGATAAGTTATGATCTGGCTATAATAGGTTCCGGGCCAGGCGGCTATGTGACCGGCCTGTATGCCGCGCGGCGCGGGTTGAAGACCTGCATTATAGAGAAAGACCTTTTAGGCGGGACCTGCCTCAATAAGGGTTGCATACCTACAAAATCGTTATTAAATTCCGTATCGATAATCGCCAGACTGAAGAGCGCTGCCGCTTACGGCGTTTCCGTCGAAAATTACAGTGTAGATTTTGAAAAAATGATGTCGAGGAAAGAGGATGTCGTAAAACGTCTTCGCGCAGGTATCGAGACGCTATGCCGCGCCAATAAGGTAGAGCTTATAAAGGGCTCTGCGTCTGTAACCGGGCCCGACACGATAACCGTCGAAGGCCGGGGAGAGCTGACGTCGAAAAATATAATTATAGCCAGTGGCTCCCGTCCGATAGGGCTGGCCAATATAAAAATCGATCATAAAAAAATTTTTTCGAGCGAGAGCATATTGAATATAAAGAGCGTGCCTCGCAGCCTCGTGATAATAGGCGGCGGCGTAATAGGATGCGAATTTGCAGGGGCCTTCAGCTCACTTGGCGCCAAAGTCACCGTAGTAGAGATGATGGACCGTCTTGTCGCAGGCCAATCGCGCGAAGTTTCAAAGAAACTGGAGTATAATTTTAAACGAAGCGGGATCGAGGTCTTCCTATCGAGAGTTGTGGAAGGTATAGAGACATCAGGTAACGTCACCGTGCGTATAGCCGGAGGCAAGAGTATCGATGCTGAAAAGGCGCTTGTTTCGATCGGCCGCGTATCGAACATAGAAGGGCTCGGCCTGGAAAAGGCGGGAATCAGGACGCGCGACGGCAAGATCTGTGTAGATAAATATTTGCGGACTGAAATTCCGAGTATTTATGCGGTAGGGGATTGCGTGTCGGGGCCGCAACTGGCCCATAAAGCCTCATACGACGGGATACTCGCAGTCGATAATATTTTGGGCGGAGAGCGTAAAGCCGATTATTCAAATATTCCCAATTGCGTGTGGACTGAACCGGAGATCGCCAGTATCGGATTATGCGAAGAAGACGCTAAGGCCGCACACCCCGACGCAAAGATAGCCAAATTCCCCTACCTCGCATCGGGTAAAGCTTATCTGGAAGGTGAGGCCGAGGGTTTTGTAAAGGTGATCGGCACTCCCGCAGGAGAGATAATAGGTGTGGAGATATTCGGCAAAGACGCCTGCAATCTTATAGGTGAAGCCACTCTGGCAAAGACAAGAGGCGTGAATATTAAAGATTGGAGCCGTGTTGTGCACGGCCATCCGACTCTATCTGAGATTATGCAGGAAGCGTGCCATGTTTTCTGCGGCACTCCAATACATACTATTTAAGGGCTGATATGATAATTGATCTTGGTTTGACAGATTACGAGGAATGTTACAGAACGCAGAGGGAGATGGCCGCGCGGAGAAAGCTTGGCGAGATAGAGGACACCCTGATATTGGCGGAGCACAATAACGTCTTTACGGTAGGGCGCATGGGAGCCAGAAAAAATCTTCTTGTGGATTCGGATTATCTGCACGAGAGAGGGATAAAAGTGCTGAATGTCGACAGGGGAGGCGACATTACGTTCCACGGCCCGGGCCAGCTTCTTATCTATCCGATCATAGAGCTTAAGGAAAAGTGGCGTGACCTGCATAAATATATGCGCTTGCTCGAAGACGTAGCTATAAAATATTTGGAAAGATACTCCCTGCAACCCGGAAGGATGCCGGGATTGACGGGTGTTTGGGTGTCGGGAAAGAAGGTGGTGTCGATCGGGATAGGGGTCACGAACTGGGTGACGTATCACGGCCTCAGCGTAAACATTAAGCCGGACCTTGGATTCTTCGATATGATATATCCGTGCGGTTTAAGGGGCGTTAAGATGGCGTCACTTGAAAGCTTGACCGGGAAAGATATTTCCATGGAAGAAGCTAAGATCGATATCCTTTCGGATTTCGAAAAGGTCTTTAATTACGGAAAGATATATTTTTCTTCCCCCGCCTATATCGGCGGGATTACACGCAAAGGAGAAATATGATCGAGATCAAACTACCGCCCTTGGCCGAAGGCGTTGATAAGGCTACTGTAACTTATTGCCATAAGAGCGCGGGGGATAGCGTGAATGAAGGCGAGGATCTCATCGAGCTCGTAACTGATAAGGCCACTTTCAATATGCCGTCACCGGCAACGGGCGTGCTGAAAGAAGTCCTTGTTTCCGAGGGCGATGAAGTCAAGGTGGGGCAGGTGGTAGCAAAAATAGGATAAGTTTTTCGCATATGTCAAAAAAAATACTCCTTTTATTCATATCGGAGCATTCGGGACACCACTGCGCAAGCCGCGCAATAGAGAAAGCTCTCCGGACGATCGATCCGGCTATAGAGACCCTCAATATCAACTCTTTTAACTATACTAACCCTATACTCGAAAAGGTCATAAACAGGGCATATATGGGCGTAGTTATGAGAACTCCCGAAGTCTGGGAATATCTCTATGACAACCCTAAAGTCCTGAAGAATACCCAGAAACTCAGGGCGATGATTCACCGTTTCAATACAGGGAAATTAAAGACTCTCCTCGACGATTTCAAGCCGGATGTTATCATCTGCACTCAGGCATTTCCATGCGGCATGATAGCTGATTACAAGAAGAGCCTCAATATAAGTATCCCGCTCATCGGAGTCCTGACAGATTACGCGCCGCATTCTTACTGGGTTTTTAACGACGTCGATAAATATATAGTGCCGTCCGCGGAAACGGGTAAAAAATTAATTGATAACGGGGTCGACCCT
Source organism: Candidatus Omnitrophota bacterium (assembly GCA_018823705.1). Taxonomy (GTDB): domain Bacteria; phylum Omnitrophota; class Gorgyraeia; order 2-01-FULL-45-10; family 2-01-FULL-45-10; genus CAIMPC01. Next base: position 24,373 of record JAHJHP010000022.1, read on the forward strand.
TCGAAAGTGGAAGAGTTTGGCATACCCATTGACCCTGACTTCATTGGTAGTCGAAGCAAGGATGAGATCTGCGGCGAGATCGGCATCGACCGAAGCTTGCCGTGCGTATTGATAATGGGGGGCACTCAAGGACTGGGCCCTATAAGGAATGTCGCCAGGCTGCTCGACGCGTCCAGTATCAAGCTGCAGGTTATAATCGCAACCGGGACGAATAATAAGGCCTACAGATGGCTTAAACGCAGACGTTTCAGGAAGAAGTTCATCGTGCTGCCTTTTGCCGAGAACGTAAATGATCTGATGCGAGTTGCCACTGTCATCGTAACGAAGCCGGGTGGTATAACGACTGCTGAAGCTCTGGCGGCGGGTGTACCCATGCTCATACTGCATCCACTTCCCGGGCAGGAGGCGATGAATACCAGATTCCTGCTTAAGGAAGGCGTAGCCGTGAAAGCCGAGAGTCCGGAAGATGTCGTGGTGGTGCTTGACGAGCTGCTTTATAACGTGAGCAAACTGAAAATGATGAGTGGTAAGGCTGTCGCGCTGTCCAAGCCTGACAGCGCGATGAATATTGCGAGGCTCACCATGGTATTAGCCGCATGATAATGTATATCCTGTATCGTATTGGCCTCTTCTTGACCCTAGTTCTGCCAAAACGCGTATCGTACGCGTCGGCCAGCTTTCTGGCGGATATATTCTATAACTCTTCCCCTAAAGACAGAGGAGTAGTGGTATCAAACCTTAAGACCGTATTTGGCTCTTTCGCCGATGACAAGGACATTAACGCGATCGCAAGGGGGGTTTTCAGGAATTTTGCCAAGTACCTTGTCGATTTTTTCAGATCCGGCAAAATAGACAAAGATTACCTGGCGCGGAATGTGAAGGTAGAAGGCGCCCATAATATCGATGACGCCAGGGCGATGGGTAAAGGGGTAATCATGCTTTCCGCGCATATAGGAAACTGGGAGCTGGGTGCGGCTGTTACTTCAATGCTCGGTTATCCGATAAATGCCGTAGTCCTTACCCATAAGAACAAGCGTATAAATGATTTCTTTACAAGCCAGAGGCTGATGGGCAACGTAAAACCTATTGAGATGGGTTCCCTAAAGTCCTGTTACAAGGCCCTGCGCGCTAATGAGCTCGTGGCGCTTCTGGGCGACAGGGATTTTAGTAAGAACGGTATTCTTATGGATTTTTTTGGCAGAAAGGCTATGATCCCGAAGGGGCCCGCGACGTTCAGTTACAGGCTGGGCGCTCCGATAGTCCCCGTATTCCTCGTGAGAGAGCCGGATGATACATTTAAATTCTTCGTTGAGAAGCCCATTATCTGTCCTTCCGGGCTCGATGAGGAAGTTGCGGTAAGGGAGCTGACCGTCAAATGTTCGGCGATCATTGAGTCGTGTGTAAAGAAATATCCAGCGCAGTGGTTTGTGTTCAGGAATATATGGAATATAGATGAGACAGAATCTCAGCGTCCTGATACCATCATTTAACGAAGCCAGGACTATCGGGCATATCGTTGCGGATCTAGTCCATAAAGGGTTTGTTGTCTACGTTGTCGACGACGGATCTTCCGATGATACCGCTAACCTAGCTTCGCAAGAAGGCGCAGTGGTCGTTAAACACAGGAAGAATATGGGTAAAGGCGCGTCACTGCGCGAGGGGTTCAGGCATATTGTAAAGAAAGGGTTTGACGCCGTAATAATAATGGACGGGGATGGACAGCACCTGGCCTCCGATATCGGAAATTTCATAGACAAGATGGGTGCGACGGGTGCAGATATCGTAATAGGCAATCGCATGCTCGATGTTTCGTCGATGCCCGAAGAGAGAAAATATACCAACCGTTTTATGTCTTATCTTATATCGTTAATTTCAGGCCAGCGTATACCCGACAGCCAATGCGGCTATCGTCTTATCAAGACCGAGGTGCTGAAGAAAGTCAGGTTGGAGGCGTCAAATTACGAGATAGAGTCCGAAATGATAATAAGATCATCCCGCGCGGGGTTCAAAATAGAGTCGGTACCTATAAAGACGATATACATGAGCGAAAAGAGCAGAATAAATCCGATGGTTGATACCATGAGATTTATTGCTTTCGTTATTAAGATAATATTCACCAGGTGACAGGGGCCCGAAGGATATTTTCGCCGTAGATGAGTGAATAAAAATTATTGACAGATTGTGTTGAATGAGTAATAATAATCGCATATAGGTTAAGGGAAATCCGTAGGCCGGAAGGCCGTGGGGTGGTTTTAATAGCCAAGCCATGAAATCGGATGCGGTCCCGCCGCTGTAACCGGGGACGAAAGTCATAAAGGCCACTGCCGTATTTATATGGCGGGAAGGCATGATGATTAGATTGATCCGGGAGCCAGAAGACCTGCCTATATTTAAAGGTGGAGCGATCTTTAAATAACGCTCAAACCTCGCGGAAGGGTTAAGTAAATCAGGGTGCAACCCCGAGCATAGCGGAACTTCGCTATAGTCGGGGTTTTTTATTTTTCTTCGACATGCTCAGGAATAATAACCGTGAGCGTGGCCGAAGGGTTATTTTGCGGGAGCCATAACAACATAAGGGGGTGATTGAGGTGGAGAAAAAATCGCATAGAATAAAGAAGAGCGTTATTGCATGTCGTAAAAAGTGCAAAGTCAGCGGCGCAGGATTATCGCATTATGTTCTATTGGAAAAAGAGAAGAAATCGTAATGTGAAGAAATAATTATAGGTATGAAAACTCAAGCTTATTTTAATACAGGTGAAGGGGATAGTCTTCAGCCAATAGACATTGGTCACAGGGACTATGCTTGTGTGGTTTCCGCTGATACGGCATTCTGGGCGCTGGTAAGGAAGGATAGATTAGCCGGCGCCCGGAACGTCTCGTCGCTTTTAAATGCATATCGCATGAAAGCGAAGTCCTTCGCGGGCGAAATCCATGCTTTGCGGTTTAAATTGAAGCCATCAGCCGTATATTTTAATCCTACGGACAGATGTAACCTCAATTGCTCTTATTGTTATATTCCTGAAAGCTTGCGTAAAAGCGGTACGCATATGTCCACCGCAAAGCTTTTGAAAGCGTTACAGACTCTCAAGAATTATTTTAAGTCCAGTCTTCCGCGAGAGCAAAAGCCTCAGATCATTTTTCATGGGGCCGAACCACTGCTTAATAAGCAAGCCGTTTTTACCGCGATAGATTGGTATAAGAAAGATTTTCGCTTTGGCGTTCAGACTAACGGAACGCTATTGGATGATGATGCGTTGGAATTTCTGACCTCAAGGGGTATAAGCATAGGCCTTTCCCTGGATGGCCACACAGATATTATAGCCGATCGATTGAGGCGGAATTGGAATGCTGAAGGCGTTTCCAGGAAAGTCACAGAGATTATTAGGCGACTCAAAGGGTATCATAATTATTCTGTCATCTGTACCGTAACGCGTGAAAATATGTCGTCACAAGCTAAGATAGTCGAGCTTTTTCACCACATGGAAGTGCCGATTTGCATGCTCAATCCCGTTCGCTGTACACTCCCGGGCGGTTACAAGCAGAAGCCATCGGATGAAGAAGCCGCGGCACATTATATGAGTGCGCTGGATCGTGCTTATGAGCTTTATCGTAAGACCGGCCGTAAGCTGATAGTGGCGAATTTTGCTAATATTTTGATAAGTATTCTCGCGCCAACAGCCAGGCGGCTTATGTGCGATATCTCGCCATGCGGGGCCGGAAGGTGTTTCTTCGCGGTTTCGAGTAAAGGCGATATCTTCCCTTGCAGTGAATTCATCGGAGTAAAGAAGTTTAGGGGAGGCAATATTTTCAGAGAAGATATACGCGCAGTCCTAAAGACAGCGCCATTCAAAACTGTTACCGAAAGGCGTATTGAAGATATCGTACCCTGTTCGCGCTGCGCTATTCGTCATTTTTGCGGAGCACCATGTCCTGCCGAAGCGTGGACCATAAACGGTCGAATGGCTTCTCGGGGCGCATTCTGCAGGTTCTATGAAGAGCAGGTTCGATACGCGTTCAGATTGATCGCTGATAATAAGGAGGACGCGTACTTATGGGATGGATGGGATAAGGGCACGTTGACAACGTTCAATTCAAGAGGGAAATAGCAGATGTTGAGCATTTATTTATGGTGAGACTCATCTTAATACGTCATGGCGTAACGGAATGGAATAGCGACAAGCGTTATTGTGGTAGTAGAGATATAGGTTTAAACGATGAAGGCAGGTCTCAGGTTAAGCTATTATCAGATAAACTTAATGCCCTCAGATTCGATAAAGTATATTACAGTCACAAAAAGCGCGCGATGCAGACCGCGCGAATACTTTTTAATCAAGCAGGAATGATCCCAAGCCGGGGCTTGCGTGAAATCAGTTTCGGTATGATTGAAGGCCTGAAGCATGAGGAAGTCAGAAGGAAGCACGCTTCTGTATATGAGAACTGGCTCAAGGACCCTTTCACTAACAATATTCCTCGGGCAGAGCCGATGAATAGTTTTAAAAATAGAGTCGAAAGATCCATGCGGAGTATTGTTCGATCAAATTCCGGTAAGACGATTGCCGTTGTATGTCATGGCGGAGTGATAGGCATATTTTTGGCCGGGATATTAAAAACAAGAGATTTTTGGCGGTGTGTACCGTCGCCGGCAAGCGTTACCGTGGTAGAACATAGGAAGGGTAAGCTCATATTAAAAAAATTCAACGATACGGCCCATCTAAAGGTGATCCCCGTTAGAAAGACGGGGCTTTCTAACGGGGTGAGCGATGAGTAAAATGATTTTTGTTTTCGGAGGCGCGCGAAGCGGCAAAAGCCGGTATGCTGTAGAGGCGGCAAAAAGATACGGAAAGAAGTCAGTATTTATTGCCACGGCCGCAGCGCTGGATGATGAGATGAGAGAAAGGATACGCCTTCATAAGATCTCGAGGCCAAAAGGATGGGGACTTATTGAGGAGCCAATGAATTTGAGCGATGCTGTCCTCGGATTGAAGGCGATATATGATGTGGCGGTCATTGATTGCGTGGGATTATGGGTATCCAATCTTTTAATGGCCAATATGAAAGACGGTGATATAGAGAAAAGAACTAAAAAATTGGCCACCAGTATCATTAAAGCTAAAATCAGTCGCGTTATCATAGTATCTAATGAAGTGGGGGAAGGGATAGTTCCCGGCGATCCGTTATCCAGGAGGTTTCGTGATCTTGTCGGATCGGCAAATCAGGTAATGGCGGCGAAAGCAGATGAAGTTATCATGATGAAGGCAGGGATACCGATAATAATAAAATAGGCGGATATATGAAATTATTGAATGAAACGATATCAAGAATCGGCAAAATAGACAATTCGTTATCAGGTGAAACTCAAGAAAGGCTCGACAATCTGACAAAGCCGCAGGGGAGCCTCGGAAGATTGGAAGAGTTAGCCAGGCAGATCGTAGAGATAACGAGGGCCAGGAACCCGGAGTTAAAGCACAAAATTATATTCACGATGGCCGGAGATCATGGCGTCGTTGAAAATAGCGTAAGCGCCTTTCCGCAGGAAGTGACTCCTCAGATGGTCTACAATTTTTTAAATGGCGGGGCGGGGATAAACGTTCTCGCACGGCACGTAGGCGCAAGGGTAGTTATCGTCGATATGGGAGTTGCGTGTGATCTTAAAGATAATCCGGCGCTTGTGGTAAAGAAAGTTAATTACGGCACGAAGAACATGACAAAAGGACCCGCGATGTCGAAGGACGAGGCTATCAAGTCCATTGAAAATGGCATAGAGGCATTCAATGAAGCGTTGCCGGGCGGAATAGATATAGTCGGGACAGGGGATATGGGTATCGGTAATACCACTCCTTCAAGCGCTATCGTTGCTACCATAGCCGGCCGGAATGTGGAAGAGGTGACGGGCAGAGGCACCGGGATAGATGACAAAACCTTATCCGGTAAGATCGCCGCTATCAAAGAAGCTTTGAAAGTAAATAAGCCGAACCCAAAGGACGGCATAGATATCCTGTCTAAGGTGGGCGGATTTGAAATAGGTGGCCTGGCAGGAGTAATGCTGGCTGCCGCGGCACACAGGATACCGATAGTGATAGACGGATTTATATCCGGGGCGGCTGCGCTAATAGCGTATACATTAGAACCGAAAATTAAAGATTACATGATAGCTGCCCATTGCTCTGTCGAACAGGGCCATAAGGTGGCGCTCTCATTTTTAGGGCTTAAACCTATACTTGATCTAAACTTAAGGCTGGGCGAGGGAACCGGCGCGGCATTAGCCATGAGCATAATAGAGGCCGGCACCAGGATATTAAATGAGATGGCGACGTTCGAAAGCGCCGGTGTTTCCGAGAAGGGCTAATAGATGAACCCCAAAAGACTTCTAGTTGCTTTACAGTTCTTAACTATCATTCCTTTTAAAATTAAGGGAAAGGTCGAGGATAAAGATCTCGGGAGATCGCTTATTTACTTCCCGATAGTGGGCTTTTTAATAGGTCTTTTTCTGGCCGGCATAGCTTTTGTCTCATCGTCTCTGCCGCCGCTAATTATGAGCGTCTTAATACTGAGCGCATGGGTAATTATAACGGGAGGCATACATTTAGACGGGCTTGCGGATACCTGCGATGGTTTTTACGGAAACCGCCCCAAGGAAGATATTTTAAAGATAATGCGTGACAGTCGTATCGGGACCATGGGTGCCGCAGGCATTGCGCTCACTCTGCTCTTTAAATTCGCTATTCTCTCAAGCATACGTCCGGAATATCTATGGAAGGTTTTGATCATAGCGGTAGTATTTGCCAGATGGTCTCAAGCGTTCGCGTGCGTTACATCCAGATATGCGCGAGATGATGGCAAGGCAAAATATTTTATAGAATACGCGAAGAAGAGCGATGTCTTTACAGGGGCTGTATTTGCGCTGCTTCTAAGCTGGTTATTCATGGGCATAGGAGGCGTGATCCTGTTTGTTATCATGTCGGTCGTGGTATTTATATTCATACAGTATGCCAAGAGAAAGATCGGCGGGATGACAGGAGACACGATAGGCGCTGCCAATGAAATTGCCGAGTCAGCCACGCTCTTATTCAGCTTAATATTAGCAGGTTATAAAATATGATCGATCGAATTCATGGCGGGAATTGTTCAAGGCGGGATGTCATAGACTTCAGCGTGAATACAAATCCATTAGGTTTACCCGAAGGGCTGGCAGATATTATCTCGAGAAACGTTGATAGTATTCTTCACTATCCGGATCCGTCTTCGGAAAGATTGAAGAGTAAGTTATCTATATTACACGGTGTAGCGCCGAAAAATCTCGCTATAGGTAATGGTTCCATAGAGCTCATTTATCTTGTCCCCAGGGCTTTTAAAATAAAACAGCCGCTTATGATTACGCCGACATTCAGCGAATATGAATTTGCTGTCAGATCCAGTGGCTCGAGGCCCGTATTTTTCAATGCTTGCGAAAAAGATAACTTTAAGATCGATTGCGGTAAACTAGCGAAACATCTGCCGCGCTGCGACGCCTTATTCTTGTGTAACCCGAATAATCCAACCGGCACTTTGCTGCATAGTGACGAGGTGTTGTATTTGTCGCGTCATGTAAAAAAGCATAGAGGCCTCTTGATACTCGATGAGGCGTTCATCGAATTTACCGAACAGTCGAAAAGCGCAGCTGTCATATCGGAGGCCGTTAAAAACAAATCATTGGTTATCTTAAGGTCGATGACCAAATCCTTCTCTATACCGGGCTTAAGGCTCGGATACGTTATAGGGCATAAAGAGATGATAGAAAAGATTGCGAGACTTCTATACCCATGGAATGTAAACGGCCCTGCGCAGCTTGCGGGCGAGAAAGCCTTAGCAGATAAAGATTATATGAAACGGACCCGGCTATTTGTAGCCAATGAACGGCGATACATGTCCGGGAGATTAAGCAGTATAAAAGGATTGAAAGTTTTTCAATCGTCAGCGAACTTTATTTTATGCAAGCTGCAGGATGCTCCGATAGTTAGCTCTCTCACGCTGACGCGTCGGTTATTGCGCGAAGGCGTCTATATCCGCGATTGCGGAAATTTCAGGGGATTAGGCGATAAGTTCTTTCGTGTAGCGGTAAGGAAGAGAGATGATAGCGATCGGTTGATAAAGAGCATCGGGAAGATATTTCAATGAACCGCGCAAAAACAGTGCATATCTGCGGAACAGGCTCAGGTGTAGGCAAGAGTGTTGTAGTTAGCGCCTTGTGCAGGATCTTTTTACAGGACGGATACAAAGTCTGCCCGTTCAAAGCGCAAAACATGGCTCTTAATTCTTTCGTTACCAAAGAAGGTGGTGAGATAGGCAGAGCTCAGGCTTTCCAGGCCGAGGCCTGCCGGATAGAGCCGCATGTTGACATGAACCCTATATTAATGAAACCTACCGCAGATAAGCATGCGCAGGTGATAGTTCACGGAAAGCCTATTGCGAATATGAGCGCCATTCGTTATATACGGCATAAGAAACGATTGTCTAGGGAGGTCTTTAGTTCTTTCGATAGGCTTTGCAAGAAATATGAATTGGTAGTTATGGAGGGCGCCGGAAGCCCCGCCGAGATAAATTTAAAAGCGCACGATATCGTTAACCTCAAAATGGCACATTACGCCGGCGCGCCTGTGATCTTAATCGGTGATATCGATAAAGGCGGCGTTTTTGCGTCGCTTGTAGGGACGCTGGAGCTACTGGACCGCGAAGAGAAAGAACAGATAAAAGGGTTTATAATCAATAAATTCAGGGGAGATATCAAGCTCCTTAAACCCGGTATAGATTTCCTGGAAAAAAGAACGGGCATAAAAGTCCTCGGGGTTATTCCGTACTTTCACCCATCGGGCCGCAGCGGCATAAAAATCTCAGAGGAAGACTCGGTGCCTCTGGATAATCATAAAAGTACCGATAGGCCCGCCCGTCGCAAGCTGAACGTAGATGTAATATATCTTCCGCATATCTCTAATTTTACCGATTTTGACGCGCTGGATAGGGAGCCGGATGTAAATTTGCGCTATATAAAAAGCCCTGAGGCATTAAACCGGCCGGATATTATTATAATTCCGGGGACGAAGAATACGGTAAATGACCTGCGATATATAAAGGAATCGGGATTCGCGAAAAAGATAAGCAGCGTTATGAGAAAAGACGCATTACCTGTACTGATGGGGATATGCGGCGGGTTCCAGATGCTGGGGAAGAGGATACGCGATCCGCACCGAACCGAATCGTCTCAAAAAGAGACGAACGGACTGGGATTGCTGGAAATGGAGACGGTTTTTAGCAAAGTTAAGGTTCTTTCGCAAGTTAAAGCAGAAGAAGTATCCTCAGGGCTGGATGTATCAGGATATGAGATACATCATGGGAGATCGTGGAATAATGGAAAACATAGCCCGGCTTTCAACATAATAAAGCGAAGGGGAAGAGCTGTCCGGGATACTGACGGCATAATAGCGATGAACGGCAGGTTATTTGGAACATATATACATGGCATATTTGACGCAAATGCATTCAGAAGAAACTTTCTGAACAGAATACGATTAAGGAAGGGATGGGGCCCATTGCTTGATAAGGCCAGCTTCGATCCCGACCATGAGCTGGATAAGCTGGCCAGCTTTGTCCGTAAAAACATAGACATGAAATATCTCTATAATATAATAAAGGACGGAGGTTAAGGTGCGGATCATTTGCATTCTCGGGGCATATCTGTTAGACCTTATTTTCGGCGATCCGCCTTCATTTCCGCATCCGGTAAGAGGTATCGGATGGTTTATAGGTAAATTGGAAGAGCCGTTCAGGTCTATCATTAAAAATGAGCGTATCGCCGGTACTTTTTTTGCCTGCACTGTAATAACTACGACATGGCTTATAACTTTTGCGATAACATATGCGGCAAATTCTTTTAATAATTATCTTGGCGCTGTTATTTCGACCATCATCATTTATACTTCATTATCGGTAAAGGATCTGGGCGTCCAAAGTCTGGCGGTCTTCGACGCGTTAAACGAAGGTAATCTGAATAAAGCCAGGATGTTGCTTTCCAGAATAGTGGGGAGGGATACTGCAAATCTGGATGAGAGAGAAATTATAAGAGCCACAGTAGAGACAATCGCCGAGAATATCGTTGATGGTATAATATCGCCTATATTCTATGCCTTTCTGGGCGGCGCTCCTCTCGCTATGGCGTATAAGGCCGTCAATACCCTGGATTCTATGATCGGCCACAAAAATAAGCGGTATTTATATTTTGGCCGGGCTGCCGCGAAGATAGATGATATTGCGAATTTCATTCCTGCCAGGCTATCAGTAGTATTTTTGGCCATTGCAAGCTGGATCAGTAGCTATAATCCCATCAAGACATGGAGCATTGCAATACGTGATGGGCGACGGAATCCCAGTCCCAACAGCGGCTTGCCTGAGGCGGCGGTTGCCGGTGCCCTTGGAGTTCGGTTGGGGGGATTGAATTATTATGATTCGGCAGCGGTTCATAAATCGTATATAGGGGATGATAACAACCCTTTAACCAGATTACATATTAAAGAGGTTATTAAGATAGCTTACATTACATCTGCTTTATTTGTAATTTCAGGAACAGTTTTATTCTGGTTGATATGAAAAGGAAGATTTTTATGAATCCCGTTAGAAATAGCGGATCTAAAAGATTGTGTTCAAAAATTTCTAACGGGATGAAGGTGATTTCCTTGTGGAGCGGTGGCAAGGATTGCTGCCTTGCGTGTTATAGGGCAAAAACTCAAGGCTATGATATTGTGAGTCTTCTTAATTTCACTACCCCTTTAGAGGAGAGTTCATTATCTCACGGGTTGAGTGCCCGGGTAATAGACCGCCAGGCTAAAATGACCGAAATACCTTCTTTCCAGAAGGCTATGCCGAAAGAAGGCTATCGCGATGAGTTCAAGAGCCTAATCGAGGAATGGAAAAGGACGAAAGGCATAGCAGGGATCATTTTCGGCGACATCTACCTCGAGGGCCATAAGGAGTGGATAGATAGCGTCTGCCGGGAACTCCAGGTAACTCCCGTTATGCCTATCTGGGCCAGGGATACAACCGGCCTCATGAACGAGTTCATAAGCCTCGGTTTTAAATCGATAATAGTCGCCACGCGAGTAGATAAGCTTGGCAAGGAGTGGCTTGGCCGCGAGATCGATGCTAACCTTATGAAAGAATTTGAGGGTATGGGTAACATAGATCCGTGCGGTGAAAACGGCGAATTCCATACGTTCGTTTATGACGGCCCGCTATTTAAGGAAAAGGTCAAGTTTAGCAAAGGTAACAAGATCCTGCGTCGCGGCCGATGGTTTTTGGAGGTTATGTAATGAGAAGATATCAGCTTCTTACCGTATCGATCCTTTTTACCGCAGCCGCGCTCCAGGCCTTGTCTGCCAACGATGTGTGCGCGTCGGAAAATCATCCAAAGCGGATAATCTCTCTGGCGCCGTCGACGACCGAGGAGTTATATTTGCTGGGAGCGGGGGATAGGCTGGTCGGCGATACCACTTACTGCGTGACTCCGCGGGCGGCGCGCTATAAAGAAAAAGTCGGCTCTTTGACTAAGGCGGATTTGGAGAAGATCGTAGTATTAAAACCCGACCTGGTACTGGCCACGTCTATTACAAATCCTAAAGCGATACAAAAGCTCAGAGACCTGGGAATAGAGGTAAGAATATTTCCGGCGCCAAAAACTTTTACCATTTTATGCGATCAATTTGTGGAATTAGGCATAGCTGTGGGGCAAGAGCTTCGGGCGCGGGAGATAGTTAAAGCGGCGGAAGAAAAAGTCGCCGATATTAAGGCCAGGACAGCCACGTTTGTTAAACCAAAAGTTTTCATCGAGATCGGAGCGAAGCCTCTCTTTACCGCTAACAGTGACTATATTATTAACGATTTTGTGAAGCTGGCCGGCGGAGAGAACATTGCTGAAAGCTCCAGCATCGGCAGTTACAGTAAGGAAGAGGTCTTGAGAAGAGATGCGGATGTGATACTGATCGTGACGATGGGTTTTGCGGGTGAGGCGGAGAGAGAAGCGTGGCGGAAGCTTAAAACGCTGAATGCCGTAAAGCACGATAGGATCTATATCATCAGTTCGCAGAAGATGTGCGGCCCTACCCCTGTGACTTTTGTCAAAAGCCTGGAAGAGATAAGCGTCCTGCTCCATCCGGAATTATCGGAGAAAAAAAGAGATGAGTAATAGAGCGATGCCCCGGACAGTACGGGTAATAATGTTAGGAGGAGCGCTTCTACTGATAGCGGCAATGTCATTATGTCTGGGCCCCACCGCTCTATCAGTCAAAAGATCAGTGCATGCTATTATCTCCGGCCATAATACTACGGAATATAGCATTCTTTTTGACATTCGCCTGCCGCGTATCATTCTGGGGTTTGCCATCGGTGGCGCGTTGAGCCTGGCCGGCGTTATTCTGCAGGGGCTCTTTCGAAATCCGCTGGTCGAACCCTATACGATGGGTATCTCCGGCGGCGCGGCGCTGGGAGTCAGCCTGGCGATTGTCCTAAAATTATATCGGTCGATGGGATTACTGACACTGCCGTTTGCAGGTTTCATCGGTGCGGCTATTGTTATTTCGATGATATACTTTATTAACATCAGAAAGAAGACATTAAAGATACAGAGCCTGCTCTTGACCGGCGTTATGATAAGCTTCATATCATCGTCTTTTATAATGCTTATTATGGCCGTTTCCCGCACGGAGGACCTGCATGGTATTATCTTCTGGATAATGGGTTCATTGGAAGAGCCGAGCTGGTTTCTTATTAAAGTAATGCTCGTTACGTCTTTAGCAGGGTTGGCTTTGTCATATATTTTTTGGAAGGATCTGAACGCGTTACGTCTGGGAGAAGAGGAAGCCACGCACCTAGGCATAAATACTGAAAGAGCGAAAAGAGCGCTCTTTGTGCTGGCATCGATCCTTACCGGATGCGCTGTTTCCGTAGGAGGGATCATCGGGTTTGTCGGCCTGATCATTCCACATCTCGTGCGTATGTTTATAGGCTCTGATCATAGAGCTCTTCTGGTGGGATCATTTTTAGGCGGAGCGTCTTTTCTGATCTTCTGCGATACCGTGGCCAGGATAATTGTCGCGCCTTCCGAGCTGCCGGTCGGTGTAATTACCGGCATATTGGGGGGAAGCTTTTTTATTTACGCGTTAACTAAGAAAGGAAAGTCTGTTGTTTGAAATAAGGGACCTGACATGCGGTTACGAAGAGAGATTTCATCTTAAAGGTGTAGATCTCGCGATCAAAGAAGGCGGTTTCTTTGGGATAATAGGCCCGAACGGATCCGGCAAAACAACGCTTTTGCGGGCCATGACCCGTATCCTGAGGCCGGGAAAAGGAGAGGTGCTCCTTCGGGGGAAGAATATATGGCACATAGGTCTTGGGGAGCTGGCCAGAACTATATCGGTTGTTTCTCAAAACGTATCTACCGATGATCTCAATGTGGGCGAATTTGTCCTTCTCTCGAGAATACCTCACTACAGAGGCCTTCAGTTTCTGGAGACGAAACACGATGAAGAGATCGCCGACAACGCGATGATATTGACCGACACCCTTAAGTTTAAGGATAGGGCTATGTCAGAGATATCGGGCGGCGAAAGGCAGCTTGTCCTGATCGCGCGTGCTCTGGCGCAAGAGCCGAAATATCTTCTTCTGGATGAACCCACATCGCATCTTGACATAACGCATCAGGTTCGCGTTCTCGATCTATTGAAAAGGTTAAACAGAGAATTATCCCTTACCGTGATCATAGTCCTGCATGACCTTAACCTTGCCAGCGAATATTGCGACAGGGTGGCGCTTTTGTCCGGAGGCGCCGTATACAAAGAAGGTTCGCCGCAGGACGTCCTGGATTATAAAACCATCGAAGATGTTTACAAAACAGTAGTCGTTGTGGAAAAGAACCCGATATCCTTAAAACCATATATCATTCTTATCTCGGAAGAAGAAAGGCGAAAGGTGCGTAAAAAATGACGCGAAAAGGTTTAATTCATATCTATACAGGTGACGGTAAGGGAAAAACCACGGCGGCGATCGGCCTGGCCATAAGAGCCGTGGGGCACGGTTTTAAAGTCGCTTACATATATTTTCATAAGGACCCGAAGCGGTGGGGTTATGGAGAACATAAGGTTCTAAGAACGATCGGCGTGGATGTTTTTGGTTTTGCCAGGAGACACCCGCATTTTTATAAGAAATTAAATCCGGATGAAGTTCGAAAAGAGTGCTTAAAAGGGATGCGATTTATCGAATCGCTCTATAAGAATAACAAATACAATATGATCATCCTGGATGAATTAATGATTTCCCTACGAGACGGTTTTTTAAAAAAAGAGGAAGTTATGAATATAATGAAAACAAAGCCCAGGGGCCTGGAGCTCGTGCTGACAGGCCGGGGCGCGAAAAGGGGGGTGGTCAGATGCGCTGATCTTGTGAGTAAAATAGAAAAAATCAAACACCCGTACGATTCAGGGGTACAAAGACGAGTCGGTATTGAGTATTAATTAGAATGTTCGCATGCAGCCGAATAGATAAAGGAAGTCTCCGTGAAATCCGGAGCACTGCCCCGCAACGGTAATCTCATTTAAAAAAGAGCGAGTCCGGTCGATTATCTATTTCGTGAAGTATCCGCGACGGAGGAAAAGATGAAAACGAAATATATTTTTGTATTATTATTTATTCTGGTAACGAACGGCATGGCACATGCCGAAGATAATTCATCCGCTTCAACTGCTACGCGTCTCGAGCCTATAGTAGTAACTTCATCCAGGGTAGAAAAAGGTTTATCGGCTGTTGCCGCCAGCGTGAGCGTTGTCACAGAAGAAGAAATAAAAAGGTCTGACGCTAAAACTGTCCCGGATGCTCTCAAGGATCTGCAGGGCATATATGCGTATGATGCCACCGGTGTGGGCGCGGGGGGAACATTAAATATGCGCGGTTTTTATGGCGGAATGTCGAGTCATCAACTTGTCTTAGTGGACGGGATACCCCAAAATAAGGGCAAGGATAAGCTGGTGAACTGGGATCTGATACCCATCAATAATATCGAACGCATAGAAGTTATGAGAGGGCCCGCCTCGAGCCTTTATGGCGATAACGCCATGTCGGGTGTGATCAATATAATAACTAAAAAACCGAGCAGCGCCCCGCATGCCGGCGTCTTTTTTTCATACGGCACTTACGCTACGCAGAATTACGCTTCATATTTCTCGGGGGAATTTAATAGTCTCGGGTATTACATGGGCGTAAGCAGCAGGCTGACGAACGGATTTCGCGAACATGGCGATTATGAAAATATACAAGCCTATGGCAAGATCGATTATTCAATAAACGACGAGCATAATTTAAAGTTAAATTTCGATTATAGCGTTAAAACTCAAGGGGCATTCCCGTGGTCGTTGTCGGCGGCCCAGATTGCGCAAAACAGGCGTCAGGCCAGGCCCGGAGCAGAGAACGATTCCACCGGCGCGGATAAGTTCTCGATGGACCTTACCCATAACTGGGGTCTCGGATCATCCTCTAATCTCGAAACGATATTCTATTATAGGTTTGACGGGATGGAATCATTTTATACCAGAGGCGCGTCGCAAAATACCACCAGAGAACAGATTGAAGCCGAAAATACGTTTGGCTTACCCGTTCGCTTAAAGACAGTGTCGGAAATCCTGGGTATGAACCATTCGTTTGTTATTGGTACCGACCTCGAGCGAAACGACTTCGATTACGAACAGAATAACGCGCCATTTCAAAATAGGCGTGGCGCACCAACTGCCAGCTACGCTGTCGTGAAAAGCATGGTAGGGCCATATCTTCAGGATGAGATCAGGGTTTTAGAAGCCCTGAAGGTTATTTGTGGCGTGCGTTATGATTGGATAAAGTTTAATTTTGATGATAGGAGGCTACCATCAAATTCTAAAAACAAACTGATGTCGAAAGTAACGCCTAGTTGTGGTGTGGTGTGGGCCTATCAGAAAGATTCCGAATTGTATGGAAACATTGGCCGGGCTTTTCGATCTCCTACCATAGGCCAGATGTTTACTTATGGGAGCTCCGCGAACATAAATCTATTACCCGAAGAAGCCATAAACTATGAGATAGGTGTGCGTCATCGCTTTAATGAGCGCCTCAAGACAAGTGTAAGCGTCTATTGGATGAAGGTAAGTAACGAGATATGGTATGATAACGCCAGCAGACAGTATCAAAATTATGGCAGGACGTTTCACGATGGAATGGAATTGAGCGCTGATTTTAAAGTCGCGGACCCCCTGACAATCTTCGGTAATTATACATACACAAGAGCCGTGGATGATAGCGATGGCGTTTTGAAGAATAAATTCCTGGTCAATGTTCCGATTAATAAGGGGACTATAGGGATGAACATATATACGGAGCTTGGCTTTAAGGCCTATGTGGCATCAACGTGGGTGGGAAAGGCATACATAGATTCGGCTAATGTTGATGTGTTGGGGCATTATAATACGTTAGACGCGAAGATATCATATAAATATAAATGGCTTGAGGCGTTTGTTGCCGCATATAATATATTTGATAAAGAGTATAATTCTTCCGGATATAAGAGCGCGAGGATAAACTACTTTACTCCTGAGCCCGGGAGAACATTCGAGGTTGGGGTAAGCGGCGAGTTTTAATAACAAATTTATAGTTTAAATTTCAGGTGAAAAAGCATGATATTACGGCATGATCGCGGCATGGAGCTCAATCTTAGGAATGCTGTAATCCTGTCATTGGTTATCCATGCTGCGATTGTAATATCTCTGTATTATACGCCAGTTCTTAGGGTGGCGCGAATAGAACATAAGAGATAGTAGTGGATTTCGTTACCAGTGTAGAGCCAAAGAAGATAGAGATCACCAGGCAAGAGACCAAGGCGATATCTGTGGATACGCCGAAAGTCAATTTAACGCAAAAGATCGATATGAAGCCTGTATTCGCAGGCGCGTCTTCCGAAATAAATGATGAGCAGCAAAAAGAGATTTCAGACGAACTTGCCGCGAAGCAGGCCCGGATCAAGTCCACCAAGGATTACATTAACTATTATCAGTTGATACGCGAAAAGATAAGGCGGTCCCTGAAGAGCAGATACCGCAGTTACTACGGTGAAGGCGATGTAAGCCTTATTTTTTCTCTGCGTTCTGATGGCTCGCTAATAAGCTCTGCCGTAGATCCGGTCGCATCAATTAGCGATGACACGCTCGTCGATACGGCTATCAGGAGCCTCAAAGACGCCGCGCCATTCGCCCGGTTTCCCAAAACCCTCACGCTTCCTCAAATGTCCTTCACAGTCACCGTCTCATTCAAGAAGCAGTAGGTAAATTCTCCTTGAGATTTTTCGCGAAGTAGTCTATCCTATTAACGGTATTCACGCACAAACCGAGGGGGATAGGATGAAAAGAATAGCCATAGCGGTCATTATATGTCTTTTAGGCGGAAACGTTCTATTTGCTCAAACCTATGATAACGCTCCCGTGGATGATCAGGCTCGGGACGAGAAGAATCTCAAGATATTGAGCAATAGATTGGTCAGCATGAAGAAGAATATGGATAAATTCGTAAACGACATGACTACCGTTTATTCGGGCGCCCCCGGCACCGCGTTATATGGCAGCGACGTGAAGGTCGACATTGTCGAGAACGATAAAGACTTTATTGTGACGGCTGACCTGCCTGGAATGGATAAGGATAAGATAGATATTATGCTGGAAGGCGGCAAGGTGCTGAAGATATCGGGGATGCGCAGCGTAGAGAAGAAGGAGGAGGCTCCCGGCATGGTAAGACAGGAGCGGATGGAGGGAAGGTTCGAGCGCATATTAGAGCTTCCGGCCGAATGTAAAAGCGAAGGCATCAGCGCTTCTTATGATAACGGTGTTCTCGAGATAACGATCCCAAAAAAAGAGTCGGTGAAGAAAGAGATAGTAAAGGTTAAAGTTCGGTAATTATCACGTTTAATAAAATCTGGAGGTTATTTTAGTGAAAGCTTCGGAATTGAAGAGAGGAATGATAATAAAGGACGGTGGGGAACTGTTTGCTATAGTTGATATTGAACACAGAACTCCCGGAAACCTGCGGGCGATATATCAGACGACGATGAAGAGCCTTGTAAGCGATAAGCTGATAAACAGGCGTTTTAGCCCTGCCGATATAGTAGAAAAGGCCGACCTTGATTCAAGAAAAGCGCAATATCAATATAGCGATCATTCCGGTTTCCATTTTATGGATATGGATAATTACGACAGTCTTGCCTTGTCCAGGGAGATGGTCGGTAAGTCCAAAGATTACCTGAAAGAGAACCTGGCTGTGGAGATACTATACTATGAGCATCATCCTGTCGCCATAGAGATTCCTGTCAATGTGACGCTCAAGATTATCGAATCGGCTCCCGGAGCCAAGGGCGATACGTCGGGAAGGGCCATGAAGCCGGCTACCATGGAGACAGGACTCGTGGTCCAGGTCCCTTTATTTATTGAAGAGGGAGAGGTCATCATGGTAGATAGCCGCACAGGCGAATATCTTGGAAGGGCGTAAGGCCCCGGTAATAGTCATAGGCGGTGGCGCGTCAGGTATCCTTGCCGCGATCACCGTAAAGAGCCGCGGCATTCCTGTGGTGATATGCGAAAGGATGAGCCGGCTCGGCAGGAAGATCCTCGCATCCGGCAACGGCCGATGCAACCTCTCTAACGATAAACTCGACAGCTCACATTATAATTCCGCTTCGAAGCGCCTCGTAGATTCCGTGTTTAACAAGTTCGGAAAGAATGATATCATACGTTTTTTCGAAAGCCACGGCCTCAAGATCTACTCCGAAGAAGGCAGAGTATTTCCCGTAACAAACCAATCCTCTACTGTCCTGAAGATCCTCGAAATGGAATTTGCCAGGCTCTCCATTCCGGTCGAATACGACTTTCAGGTATCTAAAGTGACGGAAATTAAGGCCGGATTTGTAGTATTATCCGCCTCCGGAAGGAAAGTTGCAGGAGGCGCTGTTATCCTTGCCTGCGGAGGCAGGTCCTATCCCGCCCTAGGATCCGACGGGAACGCTTACGATATCGCGAAAGCTTTCGGCCATACGATAATCGGACCGGTTCCCTCCGCTGTGCCGCTTGTAGTCAAAGACGAGCTGTGCCATGATCTACAGGGTCAAAAGATAGGCGTACGGATAAAAAGCTTGATCTGCGGAAAAGTCGCTAGCGAATCATCGGGGGACCTATTATTTACAAAATATGGCCTGTCCGGCACTGCGATCCTGGATATCAGCAGAGAGATATCCGTCGCGATCAACCGTGATAAATTGCGTGACGCGGCCGTCTCTATCGATATGACGCCATTTATGAGTGAGGCGGAGCTCGTTTCTGAGTTGTCGAAAAGGCTGCGTGCAGGCGTTCCTGCCGAAGATCTTATTGCGGGGATATTGCCCAATAAGTTCGGCCCGGCCATGAAGGAGCTCTTAAGGGTTAAAGACGCTAAACTGATAGCTAAGACTTTGAAAGATAAGCGTTTTAAAGTGCTTGGCACCAGAGGATGGAACGAGGCTGATTTTACCGCAGGCGGTGTGAACTCCAGCGAAGTCGATGCGGATCACCTGGCGTCGCTTATCGTAAGAGGCTTGTATTTTGCAGGAGAGATCCTGGATGTTGATGGTAAGAGGGGCGGATATAACCTTGCCTGGGCGTGGGCTTCGGGCCATGTTGCGGGGATAGGAGCTGCGACTTGCGTAAAATAATACTGGCTTCCGGGTCTAAGGCACGGCAAAAATTACTGAAACAGATGGGCCTTAAGTTTACGGTCTCTCGATCGAGTGTAATAGAATGCCACGCTTTGCGCGGAAGCGCGAGCCGTCTTGTGATGAAGAACGCGATGGATAAGGCCCGCGATGTGGCGAAGCACTGCCGTTCGGGTATCGTAATAGGCGCCGACACTCTGGTTCTGGTCGGAAATAAGGTCATCGGCAAACCCAGAAACCTGAAAGACGCTCATCGGACACTGAAACTTCTTTCGAGAAAACCTCAATTGGTATATAGCGGCCTGGCGTTGATAGATATCGACAGCAATAAGAGATATCTTGATTACGAGAAGACGAAAGTCTACATGTATAAGCTGAGCGATGGGGACATTAGGAACTATTTTAAAAAAACCTCTCCGCTCGATAAGGCCGGTTCATTCGATATCCAGGGGATGGGCGGCATATTCATCGATCGTATCGAGGGCTGTTTTTATAACGTAGTGGGATTGCCGCTTGCGAAGCTTGCCGTTATGCTCCGGAGAGCAGGAGTAGATCTTTTCGAATGAAATAAGGGTCAAGGGAATGTCCGAGAAGATAAGGTATGAACTGGATCCTTACAATAGGCTCGTTGCCGTTCGCGGGGGATTATCACTGCCTAAGCAGAGGCGCGTACTCGACGGGCGCTTTGTCATGGGCAAACGCAATTCCCTGGAATACCGCGTCAAATCGCCCGCCGGTTCTTCGGATAACGTTCCGCACCAGCTCAGATTGAAGGGTACCTGGTCGTTGACCGCGAACCACAATCTCAAGCTTACCCTCGATAGATCTTCAAGAAGCTCTTCCGGAGACTCGTTTACCATAGCCGGCGATATTATAGACGTGAAAAAAAACGCCCTCATGTTCGCTGTCACTACAAAGCGCGATATGAGTATCCGGACGACTTATGTCCTGGAGATGTCGGGCATATGGCAGGCCGATGAAAACAATCGTCTTATGTTCAAGGTAAAGAGGGAGCCGCTCAAACACGATACGCTTCTCTTTGACACGGGATGGGAAGTAAATAAGAATAACGAGATTATATACCGTTATAAACGGTGGCATCCCGGTAAAAGAGTTAAGAAAATGCATTCGTTTATCCTGAGAGGGAAATGGAAGGTTGACGGTAAGGGAGTTCTTAAGTATGAGCTGGACGCTAAGTCAAATTCCGCTATCAATTTTCGGACATCGCTGGGCGTATATGATAGAAACTATATAAAATATGAGCTTGGTATATTATTATCCCAGCACGTGAGGCCGGTTGAGCGCGTTATTACTCTATTCGGCGTATGGCGCATCAAGAGAGGTTCGGCACTATTCTTTGATGTCAAATGCGCCGGCGGTAAGGCCTATTCCATGTCATTCTCGGCTGAAGCCAGATTGACGCCCCGGGATACAATATCATTTAAGCTCAAGAGCCCCGATGCAACATGTCCCGCGAAATACCTCGAACTCCGATTCGAATTGAACCACGCTCTGCTTGCCGGCGACGGCAGCGCATTCCTGCGCGTACTGCGCTCACGCGGCGAATCGAGTATCTTAGTCGGCGCCGGTTGTCGCTGGTAAGTCGTAGTCATAGGGGACGTGTCCCAAAGTGACACGTCCCCTAAATCCCTGACTTCTCACTTAGGTCATCCTGTTTTCGTTGACATCTCGGAAGGGACTATGTTATAAGAAACGTATGATAAAAATTGATGAAATTAAAAATATATGCGTTATTGGCGATGGTGGATGGGGAACTACGCTGACGGTGCTTCTGGCGAAGAAGGGCTTTAATGTCACCGTATGGGGAGCGTTTCCCGAGTACTTGGAGATACTGAAGTCTTCCCACGAAAATGCCAAATTTCTGCCGGGAGTCAGGATTCCCGACAGCGTTAAATTTACCGCTTCATTGCAAGAGGCGCTGAAAGGAAATGATATCGTCGTACTCGCGGTGCCTTCCCAATATATGAGGGGTGTGCTGACGATGTTGAAGATGGAGGATCTCTCGGACAAGATATTTGTAAGCGTCACGAAAGGCATAGAGAACGACACCCTGAAACGCATGTCAGAAGTGGTCTCGGAAGTGCTCGGTGAGCGTAAACTTGTGGTACTATCGGGCCCTACGATAGCTCTCGAAGTCGCCAACGGTTCACCCAGCACCGCCGTTGCCGCGTCCCGAGACCTTGACCTCGCGGTCATGGTCCAGGATATATTCATCACAGATCGCTTCAGGATATACGCCTCCTACGATCTCATCGGTGTGGAAGTCGGAGGGTCATTGAAGAATATCATAGCGATAGCCGCGGGAGCCCTGGATGCTATGGGGTTCGGGACGAACGCGAAGGCCGCGCTCCTTACCAGGGGTTTGGTCGAGATGGTGCGGCTCGGAGTCGCGATGGGTGGGAGGGCGGAGACTTTTTATGGGTTGAGCGGGCTCGGCGATCTCATGACGACCTGCATTAGCCAGTATTCAAGAAACAGATGGCTGGGCGAAGAGATCGGCAAAGGTAAACCGCTCAAGGATATATTGAAAGAGACTGATATGGTCGTGGAGGGTGTCGTCACAGCCAAGTCCGCGTTTGATCTCGCAAAAAGATACGAGGTGGATATGCCGATAACCTGCGAGATATACAAAGTCCTGTACGAGAATAAAGACCCTAAAAAAGCGGTTCATGACCTCATGACCCGTCCCTCGAAAATCGAGTAACCATCCTCATTTCCTGCGAAAATATCCTCGCTCGCGCAGTATGTTTTTACGGGGCCCTGCCTGCCTGTCTTCTGATAAGCAGGCAGGCAGGCAGGCTGCCACGGCCACGCCTTTTTTCCTAAACGAGGCTGTGTCCCGTACCCTTGCGCGTAATACTAGTCGATCGTGATAAGCCCCACCCCGTACCGCCTGTTGTACGAAAAAAGGCTTAGGCCGTGTCACCCGTAAAAACATCAAGCGGCACCCATACGATATTTTCGCCTTCACTCGTCCCCACAAACGATTTTGTGCCCTCAGAAAGTTGAGCGGCGCATTCCGACGTTCAGCAGGAGGCCTATCGCGATAAGCGTCGTAAGGAGGCTCGAGCCTCCGTAACTGACCAGCGGAAGCGGTATACCTACGACTGGCATCAGGCCTATCGTCATCCCTATATTTATGATAACCTGCAAGCCGAACAGGACCGCGATCCCGGTCGCTATGCATTTCCCGTATCTGTCGCTCGTCAGGTTCCCTATATTAAACGCCCTATGAACGATCAAAAAGAATAAGAGCACCAGCATGAGAGCGCCGAGGAATCCCCACTCTTCACCTATAACCGAAAATATGAAATCCGTATGCCTCTCCGGAATAAAGTTGAGCTGATTCTGCGTACCGTTAAGCCATCCCTTACCGAACAGGCCACCCGACCCTATTGCTATCTTAGACTGAATTATCGTGTATCCGGCGCCGAGCGGGTCCGCGTTCGGATTTATGAATACGAGTAACCTCTGCTTCTGATAGTCACGCAAAAAATGCCAAAAAACCGGCATGCATGCCAGGCCAAGCAATATCATTCGTATGAGATATTTGGGCTTTGCCCCGCCGACAAGAAGTATCGCGAAGAATACGGGCACGAGCAGGAGCGCCGTACCCAGATCCGGCTGCACTAAAACAAGAACGAACGGGATCGCCATCAGAATTGTCGGGATTATCAGGCTCTCGAGCGAATCCATCGCGCCCTTCTTCTGTCCCACGTAAGACGAAAGCGCCAATATGAGGCTTATCTTCATGAATTCGGACGGCTGAAACGCGAAACCAAATATCGAAAACCATCTCTGGGCGCCGAGCCTGACATGCCCCATAACAAGCACAAGCACAAGCAGTAATATGTTGGCTATGTACAACATATACGCAATATCTAAAAATTTATGGTAAGAGACCCTGATCGTTATTATGAGAAGCAATATTCCTACGCCAAGCCATGTAAGCTGCTTCAGAGTGTAACTTTCGCTTAAAACAAGGCCTTTAGACTGAGTCGCGCTATGTATAGCAAGCAGGCCTATCAGCAATATGATGAAGGTCATCGCGAATAGGACCATGTCAAAATCTTTATACCTTCTCCTGATCGTGATCACAGATAACCGCCTGCTCTGGCCTCTTCGAATAATCCGCGAGCTATCTCGGCAGGCTCAAGGCCGCCTTTGCCGCCATGCTCAAGGAATACTACCAGGCACAATTTTGGATCGTTATAGGGAGCAAATCCGCAAAACCAGGCATGTGTGCGTCCCTGAGGATTCTGGGCTGTGCCGGTCTTCCCTGCGGCTATCGTTCCGGCTGGCTTAGAACGCTTCGCGGTGCCCGACTCGTTATTTACGGCTTCAAATAACCCTTTTCTGACTTCACGTATCGTACCATCTTTCAACCCGATTTTTTTTGGCTTCTGATTTTGCAGATCATTCGCACCTACGCGCCTGACGAGATGCGGCCGCACAAGGTTACCATTATTGGCTATGGCCGAAATCATGTTAAGAACCTGTATCGGAGTCACGGATAGATACCCCTGTCCTATGGCATAGTTCAAAGTCTCTCCCTCATACCACGCGCCTTTTTTATGAGAACGCTTCCAGCCCTTACCGGGCACTATACCTTTGACCTCATCGGTGAGGTCGATGCCGGTTGCTTTACCGTAACCGAAAAACCTGGTATACAGCTCCAGTCGATCGACGCCCAGAGCCCTTCCCGTATTGTAAAAAAATACATTGCAAGAGTTCATGATA
Source organism: Candidatus Omnitrophota bacterium (assembly GCA_018823705.1). GTDB lineage: Bacteria > Omnitrophota > Gorgyraeia > 2-01-FULL-45-10 > 2-01-FULL-45-10 > CAIMPC01. The sequence goes on from JAHJHP010000022.1 coordinate 48,899, forward strand.
CCTTCCACGATATTCTGCGGACCGTGCCCACCCTTCTTCCAGCAGTCAAATTGCGTATGGCCGAGATTATATGAGCCGGAGCAAAAAAATCTCGTATAAGGCGTTATCTTCTTCTGCTCGAGGGCTGCGCTGGCGGTAACGATCTTGAAGACTGAGCCGGGAGAATAAATGCCCGAGATCGCCTTATTCGACATGGGGCGGCCAACTTTGTCATTTAAAAGTTTCAGCCTATTCTGCGATGTGCCGCTCCTTACGAACGTATTCGGATCAAAAGTAGGGTGGCTGGCTAAAGCCAGTATCTCGCCGTTACGCGGATCCATTACCAATATGGCGCCCTTGTGGTCCCCCAGCAGCTTATCGCACACAAGCTGAAGCGACATATCTATTGTGAGCTGCAGATTCTGTCCGCTTTGAGGCTCTTTCAAACCCAAAATCCGCGTTTGGTGCCCTCGGCTGTCGACCTCTACCTGAATTCCGCCATCGGCTCCCCTTAGATAGCTTTCGTAATATTTTTCCAGCCCGTCTCTGCCGATAAGGTCCTTCATCCTGTAGCCGTAATCTTTCAGCGTCTCAAGCTCATTGGCCGTAACCTCACCAAGGTATCCGAATATATGGCACCCGAAATGCTTATATAAATAGTTCCGCCTGGATCTGGTCTCTATAATAAGCCCGCTCACATCGAAACTTGACTCTTCCAGGGCAAGCGCCTTCTCTTTATCTATATCCTCGGCTATCGTCACGGGTTCGTAGGGCCTATTACCCGCTTTCTCGAGCGCGCTCATGATCTGGGCCCCTGAAAACCCAAGCTCGCGCTTAAGCAGGTTCACCAGCTTCCTGCGATCTCCTATCTCCTGAAAGATTATCGCAACGTCAAAAGATAGCCTGTTCGTAACGAGCGGCCGTCCGGTCCTGTCGAATATATTGCCGCGCGTTCCGCTTATAGGTATCACGCGTATTGAATTATTTCTCGATAGCTTGGAATAGTATCCGCTCAGGAGAACCTGATTAAAGAAGAGTCCCGCTATAATAAGAATAAACAGAAGAGACAGCGTTGTTATGAGAAAACGGTCTCTCATAAATAGTCTTCCGAGCCTCTCAACCTGTAAAGATCCATCAATTTAATAAATACTGGGATAGATACGAGCCCCGTATAAACGCATGCGGGAATCACGGAGGCGGTAAAATATTCACCGATATCGAGGTATATCCGTTTTGAGAGCACTGAAACTATGGCAAAATGGAGCATCATCGAAAACGCGGTAAGCAGCATGACGACCAGGAATTGGGTCCTTTTGGACTCTCTAGAAAATTGAGCTCCCAGAAGGCCTGCGAGAAATCCCGTAATAGCGAAAATAAGCGTATTGATCCCAAAGATATCAAGCGCGAATAAGTCTTTCGAAAGCCCCGCCACGAAACCGGATTCCAATCCCGCATTTCGTCCCAAAAAAAACCCGAAGAATATTACGGGGATAAGCATCAGGTCGGGCTTTGCTCCGAATATCATTATGCGATCGAGCACGGTAAGATGCAGAAGAAGCCCCAGTGCCAGGATGAAGTAGATCTGAAGCCTGCTTATTTTATACACATAACCTCTTCGAGCTTTGTCATATCCTGGGCGGGACGAACTATCGCGCACTTGTAGAGGCGCCCCGGCTCTTTATAGACGCTCACCACATCGCCAACAAGTATGCCTTTCGGAAAGACGCTGCCAAAGCCCGCGGTGATGACCTTATCGCCCTTCATCACATCCGAATCGAGCGCAATATAAATTATCTTACATCTTCCGTCAGGCCTTCCCACAAGTATGCCGCCCTGGCGGTTGCGCTGTATCACGACGCCAACCTTTGAATTAGTATCCGTTATCAGAAGTATCTTGCTGGAATACCGTCCGACCTCAAGGGCCCTGCCTATCAGGCCTTTCATCGAAATGACAGCATTACCCTGGCTGACCTGGTTGGCGGAGCCTTTATCTATGATAAGTGAATTCGACCAATTGGTGGGATCGCGGCCTATGACTTCGGCCGGAATAGTCGCAAACGGGATAGCATCCTGAAAATCAAGGATGCCTTTGAGACGTCGATTCTCAATAAGTAAGTATTTGGATTCCTCGCCTTGCCTGACCAGAAGATCTATCTTTTCACGAAGGCGCTTATTTTCTGCGGTCAAAGACGCGAACGGAAGCAATCTTCCGGCAGCGGCGTAAAAAGAGTGCAACGCCTTTAAGGGAATAACGCTTAAGTCCAGAAGCTTAGTTCGTATCGGACTTGTTATCGTGTTGGAATTTGCTACAAGGAATACGAGAAATGCTATGATTACGAGGGACTTTAATACTATCTTTTTTCGATCGCGCACACCTATCGGTCAATCCTTGGGGAAGCGGTCAACATCTTAAGATATTTCATCTCACTCAGAACCTTGCCTGTTCCTAGAGCCACTGCGGTCATCGGGTCTTCCGCCAGATGCACCGGCAAGCCCGTCTCTTCGGAAATAAGTTTATCGATACCCCTCAAAAGCGATCCACCGCCGGCCAGCACTATCCCTTTATCGATCAGATCCGAAGAGATCTCCGGGGGAGTCCTTTCCAGCGTTATCCTGACGGCCTCGAGTATCTGCGCGATGGGCTCCGCCATCGCCTCCCTTATCTCTTCGCTTGTTATCGACACGGTCTTAGGAAGTCCCGCAACAAGGTCACGGCCTTTTACATCCATCTTCAGTTCTTCCTCGAGAGGGTATACCGAACCGATCTTCATCTTTATATCTTCGGAGGTCCTCTCGCCTATCATAAGATTGTAATTCTTCTTGATATAATTTATTATGGCTTCATCCAGTTCATCGCCGCCGACACGGACCGACTTTGAGAAGACGACCCCGCCGAGCGATATAACCGCCATCTCCGTGGTGCCTCCGCCGATATCGATGATCATGTTCCCGGAAGGCTCCTCGGTGGGAAGGCCTACCCCTATGGCCGCCGCCATCGGCTCCTCGATGGTGAATACTTCCCTGGCTCCCGCATGCAGCGCGGAGTCTTTAACGGCGCGCCTTTCAACTTCCGTTATTCCTGAAGGTATCGCTATCACTATACGCGGCCTGCCGAGCGGCCTCGACTTATTGACTTTCTTGATAAAATATCTTAACATCGCTTCGGAGATCTCGAAGTCCGTGATGACTCCATGCCTCATAGGCCTTATTGCCACTATATTGCCCGGAGTCCTTCCCAGCATCCTCTTTGCCTCTTCTCCTACAGCCAGCACATTGGAGGTGCCGGCCTGGACAGCGACGACTGAAGGTTCGCAGAGCACTATTCCCTGGTTCTTCAGGTAGACAAGCGTATTGGCCGTACCCAGGTCTATCCCCATATCATTGGCAAACAGGCCCAACGTCTCATCGTAAACCTTGACAGCCGCGGCCCACACTAACTTTAATTTCATACCGTCTCCTTGTCTTGCGATATTAACAAAAAAACCCGCTCATGTCAAACATATTCAGCCACTCGTTATTGGCGAAAATATTCACTCAACCTTTGCCGCACCTCAGGGCTTCACTTGCGGCGATGAATTATTTTCGCCGTGCGCTAAGGTTTACGTCGAGCGAATTATGTGTACA
>JAHJHP010000023.1 GCA_018823705.1 Candidatus Omnitrophota bacterium
GATGAAGATAGCGTTGCTATTTCCCAGCTGGACGGGAGAATATGGTATATTCTCCCACTTTGCCAGGAAGGCTTCTGTCTGGCCTCCGTTAAACCTCGCGTATCTGGCCGCCCTTGCCGAAAGAGCCGGCCATGAGGTAAAGATCATTGATGGCGAAGCTGAAAGCCTATCCCTGCAAAATACCCTGGAGGAAGTCAGGGCGTTCGGTCCCGATGTTATCGGGATCACAGCGACTACGCCTTTTTTCCACCTGGCGGTCGAGCTTGCCGGTGAGCTTAAGGCGGCCGACCGAAGTATCCCGATAATAATAGGCGGCCATCATGTCACCGTCCTTAAAGAAAAGGGTTTTGCTGATCCCTTTGACTATGCGTTCATCGGCGAAGCGGAAGTTTCATGGCCTGAGTTCCTGAAACGCTTCGAAAGGAAACAGGACATATCGACTGTTAAAGGCATCCTTTTCAGGAGCGGTAGTATGGCGGTCTTCACCGGCGCGCAGGACAAAACCGATGACATTGACGCTATACCGCTGCCGGCAAGGCATCTGCTCAAGATGGACCGCTATGTGATCGGGACCATGCGCGGGAAGAAGAAGTTTACTACGATCATGACGACGCGAGGGTGCCCTTTTAAGTGCGTATTTTGCAGTACCGATGTATTCGGGAGCAAGGTAAGGAGGCGCGATGCCCGGTCCGTTATCGATGAGATGAAGGGCGTGATAGCCGATTATGATATCAGGCATTTCATATTTCTTGACGATACGCTTACCCTGGATCGCGGGTATATTCTCCGGATATGCGATTTAATAGAGAAAGAGAAGCTGTCGGTCACCTTTGAAGGCAGCACGCGCGCCAACCTTGTCGATGATGAACTCATCTCAAAAATGGCGAAGGCGGGTTTGATACGTTTATCTTTCGGGCTTGAGACGGTCGACCCGCAGATACGCAGGCTCATCAAGAAGGATGTCCCGCTTGAAAGTTACGCGATCTCGAACCGGATCACAAATAAGTATAAGATCGAGACATTGAATTCGGTGATGCTGGGCCTTCCCGGTGAGACGCGGGAGACCGTAGGGAAGACACTCGCTTTTTTAAAGACCGCGCGAGAGATCCATCAGGCCAACTTCAGTATCGCGACCCCGTATCCCGGGACGGAACTGTACTCGATGGCAAAGAACGGCGAGCACGGCCTCAGGCTGATAACGGAAGATTTTTCAAAATACCGCCGTTATGGTTCGGCGGTCATGGGAGTCAACGATCTGTCTCCGGACGATCTTATCGAGCTGCAGAATGACGGGTTCGTAAGCATTTATTCGGCGCCGTGGAGGATCATGCCGATGCTCCGAAAGAGCGGGCTCATCGGCGGAATGCTGACAATGAGCCGTATCCTTAGCGGGATATGGAGAAAGGCCCGGCGTAAGCGATGAAAGTAACGTTCGGAACATTAACGGTTACCAGGAAGTCTAAAGCGCTTGTGAAGGAGGTTCTGAAATCGAACCGGATATCAAGCGGTAAGTATGTCAGGACTTTTGAAAAGATGTTCGCCGCGGTCGTAGGCACAAAAGAGGCCGTAGCTCTTTCGAGCGGCGGTGATGCCGATGCGCTGGCCCTGGCCGTCCTGTATGATTTCGGCGCGCGCAGGCAGGATGAGGTCATAGTTCCCGCGCTCTCCTTTGTCGCAACCGGCAATTCTGTCCTGCAGGCGGGTTTTGTCCCGGTCTTCGTAGACATAGACAGGGTGACGTTGAATATAGATCCTTTAAAGATAGAAGCCGCCATAACGAAGAAGACGCGGGCAATAATGCCCGTCCACCTGATGGGTAAACCGGCCGCGATGGACGAGATAAATCGGATAGCAAAAAGATATAAGCTCTATGTCATCGAGGACGCCGCGGAGGCCCATGGAGCCAAATATAAAGGGCGAAATGTCGGGACACTGGGAGATATGGCCGCTTTCAGTCTGTACGTGGCCCATATCATAACAACAGTAGAGGGTGGAGTGGTGGTTACGGATAAACGCGAGTTTGCTGAGATACTGAGGTCCTTACGGAGCCACGGCAGGGCATGCAAATGCGATAGCTGCGTTCTGAACCTGTCGAGCGGATATTGCGCGAAGCGCTTCAAAGGCGGTAGGAACAATGATATCAGGTTCATATTTGAAAGGATCGGCTATTCGAGCAAGATGAACGAGATGGAGGCGGCGATAGGTATAGGTAATATCGATGAATATAAGAATATCCTTGAGAAGAGAAGAAAGAATTTTAAATATCTGATGGCCGGATTCAGGAGATTTCGTCCGTATCTCGCGACTATCGAAGAAGAGAGCTACGAAAGGATCGGTCCCCACGCTTTTCCTGTGGTAGTGCAGGAAGATGCCGATTTTACGAGAGATGAGATAGTCGATTATCTCGAGAGAAGCGGCGTCGAGACCCGCTCGCTATTCTCCTCGATGCCTACACAATGCGCGGGTTTCAAATATCTGGGATACCGGACAGGCGATTTTCCCAATGCCGAATACATTGGCGATAACGGGTTCCATATAGGCGTCCACCAGGGCCTTGGCAAGGCGCATCTGGATTATTTTCTCGGCTGCGTAGCCAAATTTTTGGATAAGAAGAAAAAGAGATTAAGTTATGAATAGAAATTCGAAGATATTGATAATCGGACATAATAGCCTCGTGGGAGGCGCCCTTGCGGCGCGCCTGAAGGCTGACGGCTATAAAAAGATCCTTAAAATCCCAACCGGAGATCTGATGCGACAGGGCGCCGTGGAACGTTTTTTCAAAGATCGTAGGCCTGAATACGTATTTTTTGTGGATGTCAGGAGCGGTGGGATCATCGCGAATTCAACTCACCCTGCCGAGTTCATATACGATAACCTCGAGGCCCAGATCAATGTGATACATGCCGCTTTTAAGGCTAAGGTGAAGAAACTTCTCTTTGTGGCTAGCTCATGTTCATATCCTAAAATGTGCCGCCAGCCTATGAAGGAAGAGTATCTATTGGGCGGGCTGCTGGAGCCCACCAGCGAGGCATATTCCGTGGCCAAGATAGCCGGGATAAAGATGTGCCAGGCATACAATAAACAGTATGGCACAAAATTTATCTCGGTTATCCCGGCTACGCCGTATGGCCGGCACGATGATTTTGACGCTAAAGATTCGCACGTTATACCCGCCCTTATCCGGAAATTCAATCGGGCGAAGGTGAAAGGCGATCCCAGCGTCAGTATATGGGGCACGGGAAGGCCTCTCAGGGAGTTTATCCATGCGGATGACCTGGCAGACGCATTGATATTTTTGATGCGCGTCCGCAGATTGCCCGAACTTATTAACATCGGGACAGGGAAGGAAATATCTATCCGCGATTTAGCGGTATATATGAAAGAGATTACGGGGTTTAGGGGAAGACTGAAATTTGATATCAGCAAACCGGACGGCGCTTACAGGAAATCGCTGGATACGGACCGGCTAAAAACCCTGGGCTGGAAGGCGCGGATCGGCTTAAGGGATGGATTAAGAAATATTTGCCGGGATCTGAGCACATCCCGTTGAAGTAAGAGACCGGCATCCCACTGCATATAGTAGAGGAGGCTTAATTGGATATGAGTAAAATAAAGGTGGAGAGTAAAATTATAGGGCGGGGTGCGCCCTGTTTCATAACAGTTGATATCGGGGCTAATCACAACAGGGATTTCAATACAGCGTTAAAATTAATCGACTATGCCGTTAAAGCCGGGGTTGATGCGGTAAAATTTCAAGTATATTCTGCGGACACTCTTTATTCCAAAAAAGTACCAAAACATTCCCACTATAATAAAAATTTTTGGAAATTGATAAAAAAGATCGAGATGCCTCGCGAATGGATACCCAGATTGAAGTCATATTGTGATAAAAAGAAGATCATCTTTTTTGCGACACCTTTTGACTATGCGGCCGTGGATGAGCTTGAGCCATACGTCAGCATATACAAGATCTCATCTTTTGAGCTAACGGACATTCCGTTGGTTAAATATATCGCGCAGAAGCGAAAGCCTATTATTATTTCAACGGGACTTGCGACAATGAAAGAGATCGAGGATGCCTATAGTGCGTGTATCCAGGAGAATAATCATAAAATAGCTTTCTTGCATTGCGCGTCTTTATATCCGGCAGCCCCTGATATAATGAATTTGCGCGCAATGAAAACCATCGAAGATGCTTTTGATGTCCCGGTAGGCCTGTCCGATCATACAAGAGGGACTCATATTGCCGTGTCGGCGATTGCGTTAGGCGCAAAAATTATTGAAAAACACTTCACGCTAAGTCGTAAAATGATAGGGCCGGACCATTCTTTTGCTATAGAGCCGGCAGAATTGATCAACATGACAAGCCAGATGCGGGATATTGAGAGCGCATTAGGAAGCGGTAAAAAAACAGGCCCCCACCCCGAAGAGATGGAAAACTTTCGTATCGGCAGGCGAAGTATACATGCTCGAATAGCCATTGCCCTGGGGCAGAGAATAACCGAAGAGATGCTTATAGTGAAACGGCCTGGGTATGGGATATGTCCGGCGCTGATCAGTAATGTTATCGGGAAGACGGCAAAAAGAAATATAGAGACGGATGAGTGGCTTACATGGAAAATGGTATAAAAAAAATATTGATTACAGGGGCAAACGGGTTCGTTGGGCGAACTGTTTATGACAAATGTCTCGCGTTAGGATGGAATGTTATCCCTGTAGTCAGAAAGCCCGGTTATTTTTCAAATGAGATAGTAGTAGATTTCGCAGGGCCTTGCTTTTATGAAGAAATTTGGTCATTCCCGCATGTCGACGCGGTTGTTCATTTGGCGGCCAATATCGGATGGGATGGCAGCTCGCGAGAATCTTTTTTCAGGCCTAACGTATTGGCAACGACAGCGCTTGCGGATTGGGCGCGAGAATCGAATGCTTATTTTGTATTTTCATCCACTGCAATAGTTTGCGGAGTGGGTAGTAAATTTATTGATGATGAAAGCAAACCTAATCCTGACACCGATTATGGGTTCAGCAAATGGCTTGCGGAAGAAGTGATTAATATGTCCGGCGTGGAATGTGCTGTGCTTAGAATATCCGGTGTTTTTGGGCGATGCGGCCCCGGGCATCTTGGTATAAATAGATCAATACTGGATGCCAGTAAAGGCCTTTCTCCTGTAATGACTGGCTCCGGCGCAATAAGACGTAACTACATTTACGTAAAAGACCTGGCCGATATCATTATTTATTGCGTTAAAAACAGAATTTTAGGCACTCATTTAGTTGGTGGGTCAAAAAGTAATACGGTTTTAGAGATGCTGCAAACGATACGTGATACATTTTCATTGCGCGATGAAATTAATTGTCGACCTGGAAAGGAAGGCCACGATCAGATGGTTAAAGTATCCTCTACTCTTCCAGCGGGCCGGTTATTTGAAGATGCTATTCGGGATATCAATGAAGATGAGCATAAAGCACACATATAAACGGTCTGTTAAAAAAGGCGGTTTTACCGTAATTAATTGCCTGGCGTGCGGGTTTTGGCACGTCTATCCTGTTCCATCTGAGAATGAGCTTAGCGCATATTACCAAAATAAGTATTATCAGAATATTCAAGATAATCGTTCAATGTCGGATAAACTGGCCGACCTGGATGATTTTTATCAAATTCAATATGGAGATAGATTACGAAGGATAGAAAAAACGCTCTTGTCGACTCTTCCAAAAACGATCCTGGATATAGGCTCCGGATACGGTGATTTTTTGAGATATAGTAATAAAAAAGGATGGGATGTGCAAGGCGTTGAACCGTCTCGCTATGCGTATGAATCGATAACTGACCATAAGCAACTGAATATTAAGTGTGGCAGCGTGGAAGATCTTGATAAGTTAGATTTGGCGTCTGCATCCGTAGTAACACTTAATAATGTGCTCGAGCATGTCAGGGATCCAATCTCTGTTTTAAGAATAATTAAGGATAAGCTATTGCTTCCAGGCGGTGTTCTTTGTCTTATTGTACCTAATGATTTCAGTATATTGCAGCATATCCTAACGAAAACAGTACTCAGGCGTAGTCCTCAGAAGCATTTTTATTGGGTTGCCCCGCTTGATCATCTTAACTATTGGTCAGTGCATAGCATGAAAAGGTTTCTTAATAATAATGGTCTCAAGGTGATGTCCACAACTACAGATTTCCCCATGGAGGTATTTCCGCTTGCCGGATTTAATTACATTGATAACCCCGAGATAGGCAGGCGCGCGCATTTAGCGCGAGTAAAATTTGAGAAGTACCTTTATAGGAAAGGATATTTTGGCATAAAGGATTCTATTTTTACAGCCCTTGCGCATATTGGAGTTGGTAGGGATGTACAGATTTGCGCCAAGGTAGGCTAACAAAATGAAGATAGCCGTATTTGCCGATATCCATGGTAATATCTACGCGTTCGAGAAGGTTGTCGCTGCGCTACGGAGAGAGTCGTGCGACCTTTATTGTTTTGCCGGAGATATCTGCGGATATTACTATTATCAGAATGACATTATCGACATAATGCGCGGGATGACGGGCCTCTTGTGTGTCGCAGGGAACCATGACGATGCCTTCCTAAATATCCTCAAGGCCAGCAGAATCGAGAAGAGCTATGCCGACAGATACGGAGCGTCCTCGAGCCTTCTCAAGAAGACGATAACCGATGGCAATATCGAGTATCTGAAGGCAATGCCCAATAAGCGCATAATTAAAAATGAGGGGATTGGCATGTTCCATGGCAGTCCGTGGAATTGCCTTAACGGATATGTATATCCTACTGATGAGGTCGATAGATTTGCGCCCTTACATTACCGTTTTATCATCCTGGGACATACCCATTATCCGATGGTGAGAAAGATAGAGAATGTTTGTATAGTGAACCCCGGCTCATGCGGCCAGCCTAGAGATTATAATATGCCGAGCTATGCGGTGATCGATACCAAAACAGGCGAGATCTCGATTAAGCGTGTCAGTTATGATCACCGGAAAATGGTCAAAGATGTGATGGATCGCAAAGAAAAATATCAGTATCTTGTTGAAGTACTGAAGAGGGGAAGAGATGACCGCGTGTCGTAAGAATATTCTGGTAACCGGTGTTGGCGGGGATATAGGTCAGAGTGTCCTCAAATGTCTGAAAGATACGCGTTATGGCCTAAGACTGGCTGGTTGCGATATCGACCCATATTCCGCGGGAAAAAGTATGGTTCCCGCCTTTTTCGCAGGCCCGGGAGCTGCAGATGGGCTCAGGTATCGAAAGTTTATAGAGAAGAAGGTGCGCGAAGAGAATATAGGGTACATAATCCCCACGACAGAGGCGGAGATAGTTTTCTTTGATGCCAGTAGGGTTATTTTTGGAAAATCTGCGAAAGTGTTTATCACCGGCAGCAATATTATTAAGACATGCCTTGACAAATACGCAACGGCGCTTTTTTTAAAAAATGCGGGGTTTTTATACCCAAAGACATATCTCTTAGACGAATATAACGGTGAGCTTCCTTTTCCCGTATTACTGAAACAGAGGAGGGGGTGCGGCGCAAAGGGCATGATGGTGGCGAGAGATAATGATGAGATCTCTTTCTATAAGGAACGCCTTAAAGATATAGTGGTACAGGAGATTATCGGGGTTGCCGAAGATGAATACACGATGGGGGTGTTTTCGACAGGTAGTGATGTCCATTCCATAGCTTTCAGGAGGCGGCTGGGATACGGCAGCCTTTCAAAATACGCAGAACTTGTTAACGACAAAAAGCTTGAGCGTCTGGCCTGCGATGTCGCGCGGGCATTATCGTTGACAGGCTCGATAAATATACAGCTGAGAAAGACGGCGGCAGGATATGTGCCGTTTGAGATCAATCCACGGTTCTCAAGCACGGTCTACCTGAGGCACTTTTTCGGATTTCAGGATGTGAAGTGGTGGATAGACATGGAAGAGGGCCACAAAGTGACATTCAATCCAAAGTATAAGAAGGGAGTTGCGGTAAGGACGATAGGTGAGGTATTTTTTAATCTCAAGCGGGCCAGATAAAGGAATAGCGATGAGAAAAAAAGTTAGATTTAATACAAAAAGGCTGACGATCAGGACGCTTATTCCGGTCCATGTTGCCATATCCTATGTTCGAGGGCTCAATGATCCTGAAATAAACAGATATTTGGTTAACGTGAGATTGAGAAAACAGTCGCTGAAATCGGTCAAAGAATTTGTAAGAATGAATCTTGTATCCCCAACCGATCTCTTGCTCGGACTCTTCACTAAATACGAGAATGTTTTGATAGGCACTATCAGGGTAAGCAATATATCGCGTTTTCATCTATTATGCTCGATCGGCATCTGTATATTCGATAAGAGCCGCTGGGGAAACGGGTATGGGGGAGAGGCATTGATAGGCACAGTAAAATATATATTTGAAAAAATTCATCTGCATTATATAGAAGCCGGAGTCTATGCAGATAACAAGGCATCTCTCAGACTCTTTCGGAAGGCAGGTTTCAGGGTGGATGCGCATCTTAAAAATAAGTATAGACATGCCGATAGTTTCAGGGAGGTCGTATTGTTTGGCATAGAAAATCCGGATTGGAAAAGAAAAAGATTAAGATGAATAAGAAGCGTGTAACGATATTCGAAGAGCTGGCGCCGCGAAATAGGCTGGCGGTGATGTATTGCCTACATAGGGGTGATACTGTATGCTTCCTGCGCCTGAACGAGAACTCTCTTTCCGCAGGATGGATAAATGCCCTCATTGGTTCGAAGAAGATAGAGCGCCTGGATATGAGACACGATCTGAACTTAAATGACTTCGCGTACCATGATAAAGCGTTTGATAATGTTGACAAATTCTTTTCGTTAATGAGCCAGTCGAGTACTTTGGCCCGCATGAGAATACTTTGTAAAAGTGACTACATTGACCTTGTTTACAAAAAAGAAATCACTAAGAGACTCGCGAGGTTATATTATATCAATTTCATTGTAAGCCGTCTGCAATCCGTATATTGTGATAAGGATATCAAGTTTGTTCCTTCCAATGGCATGCCGCCCTACCAGTACAGGACTGACGGTTGCGAGGTGTGTGATTATAGAAGATTCTACCTTATGGCGAAAAGGTGCGGCGCAAATATCGAAGATACCGGTATCAATATATTTCCTGCCATATTGCTGCCCGGTATGTATATCAAGGCGGGAGTGAGAAGAGTGCTAACAGTCTTGAAGGTATTGTCTCTGTGTTCATATATAATTATCCGTCAGATTGTCTCTCTCTCCGGTGCACGGAGAAGGCCCAGCCGGCAATATAAATACGGGATTATGGTGGTTTCGCCTGAAAGGCAGTTCGCAAACAGAGTACGGAAAGTCGATTTTTTAATAGATGGTACGCTAATAAAAAAGAGCGAAGTTCTCTTTATTGCATACAGAAAGATGGGGAAGGCATGCCGCTCTTATCTTGACGATAATGACCTGGCCTATGTTGATGTTCTTGATGAGTTCTTTTCCGTGCGCCGGACATCGAGAGCGGTGCTTGAGTATTGCATGCTTATTCTTAGGCTGCCGGATGTTTTCCTGACGGATTTGTCAGCATCGATAATCCATTATCATCTTCGGTGGACCAGCTTCACGCAGACTTTTGGCATTGACGCGCTTGTAACCCATTGTGATATTGTCGTGCAGTCGATAGTCAGGAACATCGTGCTTGGCAAGCGCGGAAGTAAAACCTTCTACTACATGGACTCATCTAACCTGGGAAGTTTCATGCAGAAGACGGGACGCATAGTTGAATTCAGGCACAGTAACTTAGGGTTTTTTTATTACGATTATTTCCTCGCATGGAATGAACATGTTATGGACTATTTCAAAAGATCACATTGTAAAATAATAAACTATGTAAATGTCGGATGTCTTTGGGCGGAGCATCTTGAGCTTATTAGTAGCGGGCAGATAACCTCCGGGCTTGTCGATAAATTACGTGGTTGCGGCTATCGGCAAGGCATGAAATTGATAGCGGTATTCGATTCAACTTTTCATGACAATTCGCTTACGACGTGCTCTGACGGCATCGATTTTTTAAAAGGCGTTCGCAGATTGCTTGACGATCTGCCTGATCTGTTTATGGTCATAAAAGAGAAGATGGCAATTCATATTCATACTGACAGTAGGCCGCAGGATTTGATAGCCGCATACGATCGTCTCAAGTTGCACGCTAGGTGTTACGCGGCTGATAAGAAGGATAGTCCGTCCGAGATAATAGCTTTTAGCGATATGGTGATATCATTCCCGTTTACTTCAACATCTTTCGAGGCACTTTCGGCGAGAAAGAGGGCCGTATGGTATGACGCCTCTGGAAAATTCAAGAATACATTTTTTGATGCTATACCAGGGCTCGTATGCCATGACTACAAGGAGATGTTTGAAAGGGTCTCTGAACTCCTCCTTAGAATGGCGGACGCTGATTACGACCATTACCTCGATAGCCAGGTAAAGGGCAGAGTCGAGTCTTATCTTGATTGCAAAGCTATCACGAGGATGAGGAAGCTATTAAATAGTAACAGTTCAGTTCCAGGAGAAGCGTTACGGAAGAGCCGTCATTGCGAAGAAGCTGTGGTTGGCCGATATGCTGACGAAGCAATCTAAAAGAAAGATTGCTTCGCATCTCACTTTGTTCGAGGCTCGCAATGACGTTCGGTATTCTTCTGAGGCTGCGTTATAAGGGGTAATGATGACTATCGCGCAGGACCTGTTTAACTCAAAAACATTCCGGAAGATATTCAGCTCATTTGGTATCTATACCGGTTTCAACTTCATGAACCAGGCGATACCATTCCTATTGCTTCCATTCTTGACCCGGCTTCTATCGCCGGCAGATTACGGAATATTGGCGACATTTACGGCAATGATACCGGTATTTACGATTATCTTATCCCTGGGAACCACAGAAGCTGTGGTAAGGGGGTATTTTGACAAAGGGAAGAAGGATTTCGACCTTTCAAAAATGATATTTACCGGCCTGTCCATTAACACGGTCATCTTCGTGGTGGTTCTGGCAGGGGTTGCGGGGTTTGAATTCTTTCGGGGGACTCAGGGCACGTTTTTCAGGGGCGCTGCTTTGCTTTTTCCCATAATAGGGTTTTGCGCCGTAGTCTATTCCATACCATCGAAATTATTTATTGTTCAGAAAAAGCCTTTACAATATTCCTGCCTCGAATTATCGAATACTCTTACCGAGGTGGCGCTTTCTATCTGCTTTGTGGCGGCAGGGTTCGGATGGTTCGGCCGCGCGATAGGCATTACATTTGCGAACGTTATTTTTGCGGTTGTAGCGATCGTCTTGCTTTTTAGGATGTATCCGGTGCGTCTTTCTTTAGATTTAAAATATGTTAAGCCTTTTCTCAGTTACGGATTACCGGTTGTGTGCCACTCATTGGGTATCGTAATGATCGCGGTTATAGATAGGTTTTTTTTGAATAAGCTTATAGGCGTGTCGACCACAGGCCTTTATAGCGTTGCCTACTCTATCGCGTCTCTGATAGGTTTTTTTGTGAGCGCGCTTAGCCTGGCCTGGAGCCCTTTCTTTTATGAGAAGCTTGGGCATGCCACTGAAAAAGATAAGCGGTTATTGGTAAAGGCGACCTACATTTATTTTCTATTTATGATCGTGATTGCTATTGTTTTTTTAGCTGTTGCGCCACTATTATTAAAACATATCATTGGGGAGCGATTTTTAGGAGCGTCTAAATTTCTCACATGGTTGGCGTTCGTCTTCGCGGTAAACGGGATGTATACGATTGTTGCCGGATATATATTTTACTCAAAGAAGACGTATCTTTTAATGGGTATCGCCGCGGTAACCGTTATTTCATCAATATGCCTGGACTATCTTCTTATCACCGCAAACGGCCCTATAGGCGTAGCACAGGCAACGTTCATATCGTCCTGTCTCAGGTTTGCTCTGTTCTGGATATTAGGTAATATTGTCTATCCAATGCCGTGGTTTTCTTTCTGGAAGAAGGGCCCTATATGCGCATAGTTCTTATCACGACACCTACGCGGACATATATGCCGAATACAGTTTTACCTATGGGAGTTTTATATCTCGCTTCTTATTTAGGGACGCATGGGCACTCTGTGAAGATTATTGACATCGCGCGCACGCGTCAGGATGAAGCAACAACGCTCGCAGAGGTTGGTGAGTTTGCTCCGGACGTAATCGGGATAAGCGGTATTATTACAGCATACCTTTTTGTCAGGTCTCTGACAAAAACGCTGAAAAAAGCGTTTCCTCGCATACCTGTAATTGTCGGGGGGCATATAACTATCGATAACATTGAGCAGCTTATACTGGATGTTGGATGCGATTATGTGGTTGTCGGTTATGGTGAAAAGCCCTTATTGTATTTTTTAGACTTCTTGGAAGGCAAGCGAAAGCGTGAGGATGTTCCTCAGCTCTCGTACCTAAAAGACGGAGCGATCATGCGCAATGAGGGGCATATTTTCTTTGATAATATCGACGACATGCAATTTCCCGCGTACGATAAGGTCGATATGCAATATTACCTGACAGCGATCCCGAATAATTTAAAGCTGGCGATCTACCTCGCGAAAACAGGGAAAAAGGCCCCGCCGATGCGTTTCGCCCCGGTTATAGGTGCTCTCGGATGCACTGATCGGTGCGCTTTTTGTATTCATGAGTTTGAGTATAGAGGGTTCCGTGTGCATTCTACAGGGTACGTCATGAGGAATATAGAGATCCTTTACAA
>JAHJHP010000024.1 GCA_018823705.1 Candidatus Omnitrophota bacterium
CATAAATCTATTATTTATCGATGAGTTAGGTTGAATGCTAACGCCTTCCATCGCTACCCCCATAACGAGACCGCCGCGCTTATCATCGCTATAAAACTGAGCTTCTGTGGAGGCAAAAGGCTTGAGCACAAGTGAAAAATATTTGCTCTTAAGGGCCGTCCAACTTACGATGCCTGGGTTGATGATACGCTGACCCGGTTTCGGTCTTTTGAACCCCAGGGTCTTTCCATTAATATCGGTGGTCACTTCTACGAATCTCTTATCGTTTTTCTTGGCCTCTGATATGCCGGCGCCGCCAATTATCCTATAATTAAAAGGCTTTGAAGAGCTGGAGAGGTTCTTTATCGTAATACCTAACTCTATGCCATGTGTTGACTTATGTAATTTATATCTCTTTATTATTTCCAGGCCATCACTCCTAAGAGTGTATGTTATGACATTTTCGGATCTCTGCACAGAATAGGGCGAGGTGTCGAGGCCGGGATACATGGTACTGCTCATAGTTAACAAATATTCGCTTGGATTTGTTAGGTTTACCAAACCCAGGTTTTCGGTCGACTTGGAAACTTTAAAGTTCTTAAGGCTGATCCTCTTTATTGCGCCTCCAACATTGCTGAAAGTCAGCTGAAAGCTATCCGTCGCCACCTCGGCCTCTTTCTCTTCGACACCGGCGGTAGCCGCTTTGAATATTTCAGCCTCTTTGGCGGGCACTATTGCCGTCGGAGCAGAGATCCTCGCGTCCGGGGCGACGATCGGCTTAGGTGATAAGAATTGAAATCCTAAAACGATAAGAATCGATAGCGCTATAGCTAATATTAATCTCTTTTCCATCTTCGCTCACCTTACCGGATCGTAGCCGCCCTTTGAAAATGGGTGGCAGCGTAGTATCCTTTTAAGTCCCTTGAATGACCCTGAGAGTATTCCTTCTTTTTCTATCGCTTCGATGACATATTCTGAGCAGGAGGGATAAAACCTGCAACATCTTATCTTCATGGGCGACAACCACTTACGATATAACTTTAGCATCCAAATCGCAAGATTTTCTACATATTTCATAACAAGATACCCGCTTCTTTTGCCAGCGCAGCAAACAGGCTGTTGGCTTCTTCACACAAAAATTTCTTACCCGGATTCTTTCTTACTATTACCACCATATCAAAGGCCGGCTTGAAACGCGGCT
Organism: Candidatus Omnitrophota bacterium; assembly: GCA_018823705.1. Lineage (GTDB taxonomy): Bacteria > Omnitrophota > Gorgyraeia > 2-01-FULL-45-10 > 2-01-FULL-45-10 > CAIMPC01. The sequence goes on from JAHJHP010000024.1 coordinate 1,181, forward strand.
TATTTTTTCTGTAGAATTCCCGGAATAGCCTGCGTATACGGTTACGTATACAGGCTCGCTTGATATTTGCGGAACTTATTGAAAATCCCAGCCGGCTATTGGGCAGATCGTTGGGCATAACCGCCAGAACGAAGCCGCTTTTCCTGAAAGATCTACCTCTCTTATATATTACTCTGAAATCTTTCGACTTTAAGATGTGCTCTTTTTTTCGAAAAGTCTCGTCGGGGATCATACGGTAAGCTTATGGCGGCCTTTTCTCCTTCGTCTTCTCAGCACTTCCCGCCCCCAGCGGTCTTTCATCCTCTTCCTGAATCCATGGGTTCTTTTTCTCTTGATATTTGACTTGGGTTTTAATCCGTATTTCATTTTAAAATCCTCTCTTTTGCCTTCTTGACCTGAATGATTATATCATAAACCTTCGTCCAGTCAATCATTTAATTTCAATGAATACAACAAACCCTGCTGACTTTCCGGGTCCCTGCCTGCCTGTCTTCTGATAAGCGGGCAGGCAGGCTGTCGCCACCCGGAAAGTCAGCAAAATATTTTACATTGTCATATCATTTTTCCTTGCAAAGTGGCCGAGACTCTTATATAATAGCGCGTATTGTTGATACGGCGGCATAGGAAAAGCGATTGTGCACAACATGTGTATAACTTGTTATTTTGTGTGGGATGAGGTCGATATTATTGTGGATAACCATACTTTAGGCGGTATATGAGTGAATCAGGCGTTGCTATCTGGGCAAAAGCTCTCGAGGTTATCGGCAAAGAGCTTGATAACGAGCAGACTATAAACATCTGGTTCAATCCGATCAAGTGCTCTTCCTGCACATCGGAGAAGATGGTCCTGGAAGTCCCTAATAAATTTTTTCAGGACTGGCTGTTAAATAGATATATGGATATTTTAAATTCCGGCGTCAGGACGGCATGCGGGGCGGATCTGAAGATAGAATTTGTGCTCGCGGAAGCCGCATCTTCTCCGGCTCACGGCGCGGGTGAGACGGTAAAAAAAGAAGAAGCAAAGAAAGAGGCCAAGGGTTTCTGGCCTTTTTCAAAGCAGGCTCCGATACATGCAAGAGAGCTTGGGCTTGATCCCAAATATACGTTCGACAGTTTCGTCGTCGGCTCATCCAACCGCTTCGCCCACGCCGCCGCGATGGCGGTCTCTGATTCTCCGGCGAAAGCTTATAATCCTCTCTTCATATATGGAGGCACGGGGCTCGGCAAAACTCATCTCATGCATGCCATTGGAGATCGCGTACTCGCAAAAGCCCCGAAGACAAAAGTGCTCTACATCTCGAGCGAGGACTTCACCAATCAGATGATCAGCGCAATACAGAACCGCTCGATGATCAAATTCAGGGAAAAGTACCGTAACGTCGATATACTCCTGATCGATGATGTCCACTTCATCGCGGGAAAAGACTCCACGCAGGAAGAGTTCTTCCATACTTTTAATACTCTGTATGACGCGCATAAACAGATCGTTGTGACCAGCGACCGCCCCCCAAAAGAGATAAACAAGCTGGAAGAACGGCTCGTTTCAAGGTTTCTGTATGGTTTAGTGACCGATGTCCAGCCCCCGGATTTCGAGACACGAATAGCTATATTAAAGAGGAAGTCGGAGATGGCGTCCATAACTCTGCCCGAGGATGTATTTTACTTTTTGGCCGAGAAGGTGAAGACCAATATTCGGGAGCTGGAAGGCGCGCTGATCCGCGTAGTAGCTTATTCGAAGTTGATCGGAAAAGATGTTTCCGTCGATCTCGTAAAAGAAGTGCTGAAGGACATGATCATAGAGGGTGAGAAAAAGATCACGATAGATCTCATACAGAAGAAAGTTAGTGAATATTTTGATATTAAGCTTTCAGATATGAGGGCGAAGAAGCGCTCCAAGGCCATAGCGTATCCGCGCCAGATAGCCATGTACCTGACGAGGCAGCTTACAGATTATTCACTACCGGAGATAGGAGATCAATTTGGCGGCCGCGACCACACCACGGTCATACACGCTTGCTCCAAGATAGAGGCCGACTTGAAAGAGAAAGATGGTTTTAAGGTTTTATTGGGTCGTTTGATAGATAGTATTAAAGGATAGCCTTGGTTATCCTGTTGGCTATGTTGATAAGTTTCCTTGGTTTCAACCAGACTTCATTTTATACAACTTATTGACATATAAACAGTTAATATGTTATACACTTATCCACATGCTTTACTACGGCTATTGCTATTTATATATTTAGTATATTAATAGAAGGGGGAATGACGCGTAATGAAATTCACAGCACCTAAAGATATCCTATTAAAAGGTATTCAAACGGTCCAAACAGTCATAGACTCAAAAGCCGTGCAACCAATACTGGCTCATATATTAATAGAAGCCGTAACGGACAACCTGATATTGACCGCAACAGATTTTAATATAGGTATAATCACGACACTACCGATAAAACCCGCGATAATCGGGGCGATAACCGTACCCGCAAAGAAACTCGCGGAGATAATAAGAGAACTACCGGATAGCGAGAGCATCACAATATCTGTGAAAAAGAATAACATCATTAATATAGAATGTGGAAAAAACAATTTTAAGATAATGGGCCTCTCCGAAGACGAGTTTTCTAAACCACCCGAATTTAAAGATAAGAATTATATAACACTGAAACAACCCAGGTTAAAGATGATGCTTCGCAGGACAAGTTTCGCGACGGGCCGGGACGAGATAAGGCATGTGTTGAACGGCATACTCTTCGCGCTGAAGCCGGCGTGTTTGCGGCTCGTAGCCACCGACGGCAGATGTCTCGCCATGACGGAAGAGAAGATGCAGCTGCCGAAGACGCTCGAGGGTAAGTTTATTCTGCCGTCAAAGGCCGTGGCCGAACTCGACAGGATATTGGCCGATGACGGAGAGGTGAAGATGCTGGTGACCGAGAAACAGGTGATCTTTGATACCGGCACGACGAAGCTCGTTTCGAGGCTGATAGACGGGGATTTCCCCAATTATGAGCGCGTAATACCCGAAGAGACCAAAGAGAAGATCTCGGTCTCGCGCCTGGCGCTTCTTGCCGCGATAAAGAGAGTCGCGCTCTTCACGAGCCCCGACTCGATGTTCGTCCGCGTGGATGCGGCAAAAGATAAGATGGTCCTGTCAAAGAGCGATCCCCACACCGGCGAGGCGCGCGTAGAGCTCGAAGCGCAGTATAAAGGAAAAGAGCTGTCTATAGGGTTCAACCCGGACTACCTTGTAAGCTTATTGAAGAACATAGACCAGGAGACGATCGCGCTGGAGCTGGTCGATGCCGAGAAGCCCGGCGTCGTAAGGATCGCGGATGAGTATGTTTATGTCGTCATGCCCAGACAACCAAGCTAAAAAGAAGCCCAGGAGTACGGAACATTTCAGTCAGCTCATAGGCAAAGTGATAGAGGCCTTGAGCGGGAAAGAGCGCCTGGGCGAAGAGGAGATCGAGGGGGCCTGGAGAAAGGCCGCCGGCGAAGCGGCTGCCAGGCAATCGAGGCCCGTGTCGTTTAAGAAGTCGGTCCTCATCGTGAATGTGGCGAGCTCGAGCTGGTTATATGAGCTGACCACGAAGAAGAGAGATATAATAAAGGTATTGGAGGCGGCATTAAAAGGGAAGAAGGTTAAAGAGCTTAGGTTTCGGATAGGTGATATAAAGGCCTCGGTCGGAGACCTCGGCACTTAGCTAACACTATGGCTTAATAAACTTGGCCTCGGTCGGAGACCTCGGCACTTAGCTAACACTATGGCTTAATAAACTTGGGAGCCAAATGAAAGAGAAGAAGATGAAGAAGGTCGAGGGGAAGGGTCCGCAGGATAAGGCCACCGAGGCAAAAAAGTATGATGCCACGACGATAACGGTCCTGGAGGGTGTAGATGCTGTCAGAAAAAGGCCGGCTATGTATATCGGCGATACGACCCAGCGCGGGCTCCACCACCTCGTCTATGAGGTCGTCGATAACTCTATAGATGAATGTATGGGCGGTTACGCTTCCACCATAGATGTAATAGTTCATGCGGATAATTCCGTAACGGTGGTCGATAATGGGCGCGGCATCCCCGTCGATATACACAAGACGCAAGGCAAGCCGGCCGTCGAGGTTGTTCTGACGACACTGCATGCGGGCGGCAAGTTCGATCACAGGGTCTATAAAGTGGCCGGCGGCCTCCACGGCGTCGGTGTTTCGTGCGTCAACGCGCTCTCCGAGTGGCTGGAAGTCGAGGTGAAGAGGGACGGTAAGATATACCACATAGGATTTGAGAAGGGCAGGACCTCGGAAAAGCTCAAGACCATAGGGAACACAAAAGAGAACGGCACGCGCGTCACGTTCAAGGCGGATAAGGAGATATTCGACAAAGGAGGGATAACGTACAGCTTCGATACTCTGTCGAACCGCCTGAGAGAGCTCGCGTTCCTTAATAAGAACGTTAAGATCACGTTAAAAGATGAGAGGGTGAAGGACAAGTCCGCCGAGTTCCAGTTTTCCGGAGGGATTATGTCGTTCGTCGAATTCCTGAATAAAAATAAGAACGTCCTGCACAAGAAGGTGATATATTTTGAAAAAGAGAAGGACTCCATGCAGGCGGAAGTGGCGATACAATATAACGACGGATACGGCGAAAATATATTCACGTTTGCCAATAACATTAACACTACAGAGGGTGGCACCCATCTCACCGGATTCAAGTCGGCGCTGACCAGGACGATAAACCAGTATTGCAAAGCGAAGAAGCTTCTTAAGGAAGGCGATCCGGCGATGTCGGGTGAGGACGTAAGGGAAGGGCTGACTGCCGTGATAAGCGTGAAGGTCCCGAACCCCCAGTATGAGGGGCAGACTAAGACGAAGCTGGGTAATTCCGAAGTCGAGGGTATAGTCGAGGCGATAGTGAACGAAGCGTTGACATCATTCATCGAGGAGAATCCGCCCATAGCCAATAAGATAATCGAGAAGGCCGTCCTGGCCTCGAGGGCGCGCGAAGCCGCGAGGAAGGCGCGTGAACTGACCAGGCGCAAGGGAGCGCTGGAAGGGGCGAGCCTCCCCGGCAAGCTGGCGGATTGCCAGGAGACCGACGCCGCGGTATGCGAATTGTACCTGGTCGAAGGAGATTCCGCCGGCGGATGTTGGGTAGGTGAGACCGAGGTAGCGTTAGCCGATGGCAGAAATATTTCTTTTAAAGAATTGATAGAAGAGTCTGCGCGGGGACGCCAAAATTTTTGCTACACCATGCTGAGCAATGGGCATATAGGCATTGCGCCTATATTAAATCCAAGGATGACCAGGCAAAATGCAGAGGTGATCAAAATCATTTTAGATAACGGGGAAGAGCTTATGTGCACCCCGGATCATTTATTTAGGTTGACCGATGGTACTTATGTCCCCGCCGCTAAACTAACTCCAGAATACAACCTCGCACCTCTTTATAAAAAAATGTCGAAAAGAGAAGGCAGGTGCACCCTGGATGGTTATGAAATGGTTTTTGATCCCCACTCAAAAAAATGGATGTACACGCACGTAATTGCGGATATATTTAATCTTATCAAAAAAATTTATATTGCCGCCGATGGAAAACATCGCCACCATATGGATTTTAATAAATTGAACAACGACCCAACCAATATTCAGCGGCTACCCCACGAGCAGAACATGCGTGTCATTGAGGCGGTGGCGCAATTCAACTCTTCGTCATTGCGAGGAGCGAACGAAGTGAGGGACGAAGCAATCTCCGATGTTGCAAAAAAACGAGATTGCTTCGCTATCGCTCGCAATGACAGTGTTTCACAATTGCGACATAGCTTTAATGGCGAAAACACGAATCGCGACATAGCCTCAATGACGGACAGTGCCAGTTACGACACAGTCTCAATGGCAGATTCTTATAGAGCTGAACCGTTACAAGTCGATATGTTGATAAAACATATCTTTGAAAATGACGAGTCGAAGATGGTGGAGGCCGTCAAAAATTATAACCACAAAATAATAAGAATCGAGAGGGTGATATCCAGGGCGGATGTGTACGATATAGAGGTCCCTAATACGCATAATTTCGCGCTTGCCTCAGGTGTTTTTGTGCACAATAGCGCAAAACAAGGACGCGACAGGAGATATCAGGCGATATTGCCGTTGAAGGGTAAGATATTGAATGTCGAGAAGTCGAGGCTTGATAAGATCCTCAATAACGAAGAGATAAGGACCATAATAACCGCTATAGGCACAAGCGTGGGTGAAGAGTTCAACATTGAAAAGCTCCGGTATCATAAGATCATAATAATGTGCGATGCCGATGTCGATGGTTCGCATATAAGGACTCTGCTCTTAACGTTTATTTACAGGCAGATGCTGGCGCTGCTTGAAAAGGGCTACATATATATCGCCCAACCGCCTCTATACAAGATAAAGAGGGGGAAGAGGGAAGAGTATATACAGACCGAGGACACCCTTAATGAGTTGCTGCTGGAATTGGGCTCAGAGGGGGCTACTCTAGTAAGGATCAAGGATAAGAATGAGTTTACGGATAAGCAGCTAAAGAGCGCATTGGACGCTCTCGTAGAGCTTACAAGCCTGACTAACGCCGTTGACAGACATGGAGTGAGTTTCTCAAAATACCTCAGTTTCAGACATAAGAAGACCAAAAAACTACCACTTTATATGCTGAAAGTGGAGGGAGAAGACCACTTTTTGTATAATGACGATGAGCTGGCGAAGTACGTCCAATTAGAGGAGAAGGAGTTAAAGAAAGAGGTCAAATCCAAAGGAAAAGATCAAGAGAAGAAGCCTGCGGAGAAAGAAGGGAAAGCTGTCCCCGCGGATGAGTTACAGGTAAAGACTCCGAAATATACAGAGTTTTACGAGGCCAGAGAGATAGAAAAGATTGTAGAGAAGATCGAAAAACTTGGTATCGATATTGAGGATTATGAAGCCGAAGAGGGGGCAAAGCATAAGTACTTCATCAAGGCCGAAGACGGCAAGCATAGCTTCCGCGACCTCAAAGAGATATTGCGATTTGTTATGAATACAGGCAAGCATGGGATGAGCATACAGAGATACAAAGGCCTCGGAGAGATGAACCCGCACCAGCTGTGGGAGACTACGATGGATCCGGCCAAGAGGACTTTATTAAAAGTTATGCTGGAGGACGCCGTAGAGGCCGATTCGATGTTTACGATATTGATGGGCGAGGCGGTCGAACCCAGAAGAGAATTCATTGAGAAGCACGCCCACGAAGTCAAGGTGCTCGACATATAAGGCCTCGGTCGGAGACCTCGGCACTTAGCTAACACTGTGGCTTAATAAACTTGGAGAGACTATGTACGCGCTTAACGAAAAGATAACGCCGAGATGTATTGAAGAAGAGATGAAGGACTCATACATCAATTACGCGATGAGCGTAATAGTGGGCAGGGCCCTGCCCGATATACGCGACGGGTTGAAACCTGTGCACAGGAGAGTGCTTTACGCGATGAGGGAGCTCGGGCTGGAACATAATAAGCCGCATAAGAAGAGCGCCAGGATCGTCGGAGAGTGCTTTGTAAAAGAGACGCTTGTAACAACAAGCCGGGGGCTTATCCCCATACAGGATATAGAGCGCGGCGATATGGTGTATACGCAAAAAGGCTGTAAAAGAGTCACGGCTCTTTATGAGATGCCTCCGAAGGAACTCCTAAAGATAAAACTAGAGAACGGCACTTCTAATACTGTTACGAAATCCCAGAAATTGAAAGTTCTGAACAGTGAACTGGAATTTATCTGGAAAGAGGCAAAAGATATTACCGATAAAGACTACATCGTAATCAGGGCCGCGTATCCGGAAGATATCGAGAAGGTTTGTATGGGAAATTTCAACGGCAAAGCAGTTTACCTGAACGAAAATATCGCTTATGCCCTTGGATTATTATTGTCCGATGGATGGATAGAAAAGAAGAGCAATAGGCTCTGCTTCTATTCCGTGTCTAACGAGATTATTCGGAGAATTTGCCGGATCTTCAAGACGGAGTTCAATTACGAACCGACGATCGAGGTTAAACCCTATGATTATAAGACCGGGGATGGTGTGGTCAGAAACACGGGATACCAGGCGCGGATCAACAAAAAAGAGCTTAACGATTTTATAGTAGCAGCCTTTTGTTTAAAAGGCGCGGTTGCTTTAACCAAAAAGGTCCCGCCGCAGATGTTCCGCTCTCCTTCATCAGTAATATGGGCGTTCGTTTCAGGATTGATTGATGGCGACGGAAGCATACATTGCAACAGAAACGTTATACACTACGGCTCGATCTCCGAGGAGCTGATAAACGGATTGCAGATAATTTTGCAACATCTGAATGTTTTAGGAACCAGATACGAAGCGAGCTCGAGGCTGCCCGGAATGGTTAATGGCAGGATGGTACATTCCCGGCACAAATTCTACAGCCTGGAGCTCAGGGGATCTCAGGCCTGCTTATTGGCCTCATGTTTATCAGTCGCCGACAAGAATAAATATAGAACCATTGAAACGATGCTTACGAGAGAGCAGAGGGATCCATGGTCGAGCTTAGATGCCATTCCTTACGCCGGCGAAGTTATATTTGGAGAGCTGAGCAAGCGATCCATAGGCGGCGGATGGTATCTTGACAAGGGCGGCGAGAAATTCAGAGCAGGCATAAGATATCAGGGCGGGTGCAAGATAAGATATTCTACAGACCTGAAGGAAAAACCTTTAAAGACATCGCAGATGGTGAGCTGGGGGATATTGGAAAAGTTAAGAAGATTAGATTCTTCATTAGCTGACTTTATAGACGAAGTGATAAATAAAAAGATATATTTTGCCAGAGTGGAATGTGTAGGAGGCGTCGCGGCGGAAAAGACTTATGACATACAGGTAGAGGGTGAGCACGAATTTATCGCCAACGGCATGGTTTCGCATAATTGCCTTGGAAAATACCATCCGCACGGAGACGCGTCGATCTACGATACGCTCGTCCGCATGGCGCAGAGTTTCAGTTTGCGCTATCCGCTGGTTGACGGTCAAGGCAATTTTGGCTGTTTCACCAAAGATACAAAAGTGAAGTTAGCCGACGGAAGATCTTTAGCTTTCACGGAGTTAATAAAAGAGCATCAAGAAGGCAAGAAAAACTATACGTTCGCTTTTAATAGCGTGACTAAACGGGTAGAAATAGCAGAGATATTACACCCCAGAAGAACCAAAAAGAATGCCGCCATAATGAAGGTAGTCCTCGATAACAAAGAGGAGATAAAGTGTACTCTAAATCATAAGTTTATGTTAAAGAGCGGCGGGTATAAAGAAGCCCAATATCTTGAGTCAGGCGATTCGCTTATGCCCGTTTATACCAGAGCGTCCTCAGAGAAGGACGATCCTAATATTGTCGGCTACGAAATGATATATCAGCCGGTTGCGGATAAGTGGGATTGGGCGCATCAGCTGGCAGACGAATGGAATATCAGAAATAAGGCCTACTCGAAAAGCGCCGGAAGAATAAGGCACCATATAGAATGTAACAAGCTCAATAACAACCCTACCAATGTGATCAGATTACAATGGAAGAAACACTGGGAACTGCATTATAAGATGACATCAGAACGGCATAAAAACGACCCTGAGTATTGCTTAAAGCTTGCTGACGGAAGAAAGCGGTTTTGGGGCGACAAAAAAAATAAAGAAGCTTATGCAGTCCGCATGGCCAGTCGCAATAAAAATATGTGGAGAAATAAGGAATATCGAGCTGGCAAAATAGCGGCAATAAAAAAGATGTGGGAAAATGATGAGTACAAGAAGGCGATGGCAGAGCAGTCGCGAGAAAATATAGGAAAACTCTGGCAAAGGGAAGACTTTAGAAAGACTCTCAGCGCGCTTAAGTCCGCCGAACTAAAAAAGAAATGGCAAAATAAAGATTATATAGCCCGGATGACAGAGGTTTCACGAAAAGCATCTTTGCATTTATGGACGGATCCTTTGCACAAGCAGCGCATGTCATCAGTAGCAAAAAAACGCTGGCTTGATCCGGCGTATCGAATCAAAATGTCAGAGAAAAGCAAGAAACAATGGCTCGATCCCGCATACAAAGAGTTCATGATCGAAGGCTATAAGAAAAAATGGTCAACGGATCCATTGTTCAGAGAAAGATTTATGCCGGTTCTGCGGGAAAACGGTAGGAACGCGCATTTTAATAGATTCTTGAAAGTTTGCGCGAAAACTCTGGAGGAATATGGCGCGATCACTCCTCTCAGTTATGAAAAAGTAAGGTCGGGATATGGGAGTAGACACGGAGAGGGTATCGTAAAATATGAGAATGCGGTGGCTAAATATCTCAATGGAGACGGGTCAAAAGTAAGCGCCTTTTTAAGTGCCCGAACAGCCAAAAAAGCGATCAACCACAAAGTTACCAGGGTTGAGTTCATAAAAGAAACAGAAGATGTTTTTGACTTAACCGTGGAGAATACGCATAATTTTGCGCTCTCAGCGGGAGTTTTCGTGCACAACTCAATCGATGGAGACTCCGCGGCGGCGATGAGGTACACCGAGGCCAGGCTCGAACACATAACTGATTGGATGCTGCTCGATATCGATAAGGACACCGTCGATTTCGCGCCGAATTTCGATGGGAGCCTGCAGGAGCCGGTTGTGTTGCCATCGTGCCTGCCCAATCTGCTGATCAACGGGTCGAGCGGTATCGCCGTAGGCATGGCCACGAATATCCCGCCGCACAATTTAAAAGAGGTGGCGGACGCCGTCATCCATTTGATAGAGGAACCCGAGTGCGAGCCGAAAGACCTTTTAAAGAAGATAAAGGGCCCGGACTTTCCGACGGGAGGCATTATAAGAGGATATGAGGGGATAAGGAACGCTTATCTGACGGGGCGCGGCCTCCTGAGGATCCATGCCAGGGCTTTCATAGAGGAGATGAAGAGCGGCAAGGAAGCTATCGTTATCAAAGAGATCCCCTACATGGTCAATAAATCCAACCTCATAGAATCGATCGCCGACCTGGTGCAGGATAAAAAGATAGACGGTATCACCGACCTGAGAGATGAGTCGGATAAAGACGGTATGCGCATCGTTATCGAGCTCAGGCGCGGAACGATCGCGCGTGTAGTGCTGAACCTGCTCTATAAGCATACCCAGATGCAGCAGACATTCGGCGTTATCATGCTGGCTCTTGTCGACGGGCGCCCCAGAGTCTTAAACCTGAAAGATATGCTTGTCGAATTTATAAAACACAGAAAAGATATCATCGTGAGAAGGACGCGTTTCGATCTCGAGAAAGCGCAGGATCGCGCGCATATCCTCGAGGGATTGAAGATAGCTCTCAAGAATCTCGACAAGATAATAAAGCTTATCAGGGAATCGAAGGACCCCCATGTGGCAAAGGCTGCCCTTATGGAGAAATTCGACCTTTCCGACAAACAGGCGCAGGCGATCCTGGAGATGCAGCTGCAGCGCCTGACAAACCTGGAGCGCGACAAGATCGACAAAGAGTACCTCGAGCTTATCAAAAAGATAGAATATTATAAGTCGATACTTGACAGCGAGAAGCTGGTGCTGCAGATCATTAAGACGGAGACGAAGGAGCTTGCGGAGAAGTTTGGCGACGAGAGAAGGACGGAGATCGCTCCGGAGGCTGAGGAGCTCGAAATAGAGGATCTTATAGCCGAAGAAGACGTTGTCATCACGATGAGCCACGGCGGTTACATAAAGAGGCTCCCGATATCGAGCTACCGGAAGCAGCGTAGAGGCGGTAGAGGTGTGGCCGGGGCCGATATAAAAGAGGAGGACTTTATAGAGCACCTCTTCGTAGCCTCGACTCATGACGCCATACTCTTCTTTACCGATAAGGGAGTGGTACACTGGCTCAAGGTCCACGAGATACCCGAGGCCGGACGGGCTTCGAAGGGCAAGGCGATTATTAACCTCCTGGCGATCGGGGCGGGCGAGAAGACGAGCGCCTTTGTGCCGGTGAGGGAATATAAGGAAGGCCACTTCCTGGTTATGGGCACGAAATTCGGCTCAATCAAGAAGACGGATCTTCAGGCCTACGCAAACCCGCGTAAAGGGGGCATCATAGGTATGGGGCTCGAAAAGGATGACGAACTTATTGGCGTGCAGATGACAAGCGGCTCCGATGAGATATTGCTGGCGACGCGCGAGGGCAAGGCCATACGCTTCAAAGAGGAACAGGTACGCGATATGGGCCGCTCGGCGAAAGGAGTCCGTGGTATCAGGCTCGGAAAGAAAGACGCCGTGATAGCGATGGAGATAGTGAGGCCCGAACAGACAGTGCTCACCGTTACCGGCCTGGGGTTCGGCAAGAGAACTATCTTCAAGGAATACAGATTGCAATCCCGGGGCGGAAAAGGTATTATAAACATCAAAGTGACCGGCAAAAACGGCCTGGCGGTCGGCCTTAAGACCGTTTCCGATAAAGACGAACTTATGCTCGTTACGGAGAAGGGAATGGTCGTACGGTGCCCGGTAAAAGACGTTCGCTCCACGGGCCGTTCCACTCAGGGCGTCAGGCTGATGAAGCTAGATACGCATGACGTTGTGACATCGATGGCAAAGATAGTGCCCGAGGAAGAGGAAGAGAAAGTCGTGGAAGCCGTTCCGACAGTCATACCTCAAGCGGCTGTGAAGGCTCCAGAAACGAAAATCAGTACGGTCGAACCGGTCATAAAGCCTACCCGGGCAAAGAAGCCGGCGGCTGCGATAAAGACCAAAAGAATTAAGAGGAAATAGCAAGTTTAGCGTCCCCATCGTCTCCCGCCACGACGATTAAAAGGGCGGGGCGGGATCTCGCCCCGGGTTTAATGTACCTTGGCGGGATAGTCTGGCCTAGGACATCAGATTTTTCCCGCCTAAACCAGACTAGGCACAACACATGGCGGGATCCCGCCAAACGAAGTGACGGCGGGGCATTCTGACGACCAGGGCCCGAATCGATGGCGCAGTACATGTACATATTGAAAAGCATTACGATAGGTGGCTATTACATCGGTTCTTGCGAAAATATAGAAGAGAGATTGGCACAACATAATGATAACAAGGGTCGCTACACAAAGAATAAAGGCCCCTTTGAGCTGATTTATAAAGAGTCATTTGATAGTAAAGCAGACGCTTTGAAGAGAGAAAAACAAGTTAAGAGCTATAAAGGCGGCAGAGCTTTTAAAAAACTGGTATCAGCGTCCCCATCGTCTAGTCTGGCCTAGGACATCAGATTTTCATTCTGACGACTGGGGTTCGAATCCCCATGGGGACGCCAATTTCACTCAGACAACTCTGGGGATTCGACATAGCAGGGTTCCCCCGCCCAGAGTTGGACAGGGGGCGGGATCCCGCCCCGGGTAAGACAAATGGCGGGAGAATCCCCGTGGGGACGCCAAATTTATGAAGCAAAATTGATCCTGAGGCGCCGTTAAACAATGCGACCAACGGAAGCATTGTAGGCACTGGAGGACCTTGACGGGCCGAGCGCAAGGAAACTTCGTTATCCACCCCACCCGTCTTTGCATTCAAGGTTAAATAGACTGAGTGTTTCGTCGTATAGTAGAATGTTTTGGCGGATTTTATCCACCGGAGCTCCCTATCAATAAAGGGTTTTTTGGTGTGCCATTTTTTTTGAAATTGTTATGGTTGGCGATAAAGGAGGAAAACATGGTAAAGTATGTTTTTATAGCAATAATTATTTTATGCGTTATCGGACTATTTATGGCAAGAGGATATAATATTGGATTATTTAAATATGTTAAGTTTATTTATATTGTTCTTTCCATAACAGCAATCATTAGCTTATTCATCGTGTTTAGTGAAGCATTCCTACGCCAGAGTTTCAGAATAATGCTGTCTGGCAATGATTTCAGCAATTATTTTCAATTTGTAAATATGGTTGTACTTACTTTCACCCTAATTGTCTTAGGTATCTATACTTTCTATACTTATGGATTAGCTCGCGATACTAATAGATTAGCTCAGCAGTCTGAACAAGGTAACCTAAGACCTGTTATTCTTCGAGCAGGCTATATTAATGAGTTTAAGGATATTAAATTCACGAAGACAGATAAGGGTATCATTGAAGGAAAACCGTTAGATTTTGCAGTTAAGAAAAATATCGCTACCGATATTAATGGTGTTATTATCATTGATGGGAAAAAGTATGATTTGCTATTTAGCAATGAAATTTCTAAAGTAGGCGAAAACCAAAGAAAGTGTCTTCCCAAATGGGGATGGATGGAAGCGGGGCCAATAATAAATGCTCACTTTGATCCCGATAAATATGAAAATGTAAATCAAGGAAATAGCATTGTTTTAATGTACAAGGATATTGAAGGTAACAATTACTATACATCGGAAGATAAAAATTTTACACAGACGTCTGTCGCAGGAATTTACAAAAAATATTAAGATGTATGAACAAGCTCATCGAAATTGTAAAGTTTTTTGCGGAAGGCTAAAAATATCCGATCTGTTATCCTGAGGCAGGGTGTGAAGGGACGTTTTCAAAAGTCATCCTAGAACTGATTCATTTCTCATCCCAGAGGTGTCCCCACACCCAAACTTATCCAGAATGATGCTTGTGCTGCCAAGCACCCTTGCCCTATAGCTACTCCAAGCGTAATCCCCCGGAGACGCAACGATCCCGGCCCTTACAGGATTATATTCTATGTATGTGATAAGGTTGTAGAGATAGCTGTCCTTCAGCACAACAAAATTCTTGTACCTGTTTTGCCATAAATGCCCCACTTTCTCATACTTAGCATTAAAGCTCATCGCATAGGACTGGTTTAAGCAATGCATGAAACGGCTCATTGCTTTCAGTCCCAAAGGCGACTCCAGCACAAGATGTATGTGATTTAGCATGAAACAGTAGCCATATATAAGGCAGCCATATTTCAGCTTATACTTGTGCAATAGCATGGCGTACTTCTCAAAGTCGCTTTCGTCAATAAAGATGTCTTTTTTCTGATTACCCCTTGTAATTATGTGATTACAAGCGTTCTCTATAAAGATCCTTGCCGTTCTAGCCATATTTGTCCTCCCTATATAAGGACGCTAAAAAGGCCAAAATTGTTGCAAATTATTTTAAAATATATTTATGGGGACACCTCTGGGATGAGTTTTTGGACACCTCTAGGATGACTTTTGAAAACGTCCCTTACTGTGAGTAAGTCAATTTTTGTCCAATTCCCCCGACGTGGGCACTAGAGTAGAGACACCCCTACTATAGCGAACCCCCGATGTTTTCGCGAAGAGCCTAGTATTTCAGCTCGATAACATGCTCCCGTTCTCGCGTATCAAAGAACGCTTGCCCCGGGCGTTTGTAGCCTCCCTCCACAAGCTTGTATCCCGAGTGCACCCTATTAAAGTTATAATATCTCATGAATGATTCGAGCTCTTCGTTAAGCTCTTCCAGTGATCTGTATGGCCTATCAAGCCTGCACAAGTAGAACTCCTGCCATATAGTCTGGTTCAATCTTTCGGCATAACCGTTCGTCCAGGGATGAGCCACCTTAGTCACCGAATGCCGTATGCTGTAAAGCCTCAGAGCCCTTGTGAACGCGCTCTCGGTCTCTTTAAAGCGCGCGTTATAGAACTCGGATCCCTGATCTGTCAGGACGCGTCTAATCTTATCCGGAGGAGATCTCTTAACTACATGGTTGATAACGAAGTCTATAGAGTTATCCGCGGTCTTCTCGCGGTAGATCTTTGCCAGGCCGTAACTCGAGTATGTATCGCACGCCGTATATTGCCATAATTTGCCCATATTCTTGACGGAGAAGTTAAATGTATCGACCGATACAAGCTCACCCGCAGAGTGCGATTCTACGTGTCTGTGTTTAGCCGCTAGAATCTGATGTTCTTTCTTTGTTAGAGTAGGCCTGCCTTGATGCTCAGCCCACATTCTTCGCTTCATCCTGGTATTGAGGCCTTCTTTTTTAAGCGTATTCCATATGGCCGTATGGGATACGCCGATAGAAGGGTTCTCATAGGCTATGCGCATAGGCCCATGAGTCGGATTATAATAGACATAATCGAGTATCTTTAATCTCTGCTGCCAGTTCACAGCATAAGGCCGGTTATCATTCTTCCGGACGCGGTCTTTTAATCCCTCATAACCTTCCAACAAAAATCTTTTTCTTAATTTATAGAACCATCTCTTACTAACTCTGTACTTATTACAAATCTCTATCCACTCCAAGCCTCTATACTTCCAATCATCAATAAGATTCTTGCGCAACTCAAAGACTCTATTAATATCTCTCATAATAAGTCTCCTCATATTACACCTCCCATATCTACCATAAAAACCAAAGCAAAACAAAAGAAGAATCAAAAGATAGTGCACTCGTTCCGCGGATAATAGAAAACTGTTAGTTATAAAAAAGTCAGATGTTTGCGGTTGACAATGTACTATATTATGATATACTCAACCCATTGTAGTTGACGTCTGAAAAAGTTATAATTTCAATCTTGTTAACCGATGTAACAGGAGGATGAATAAAATGACAAATCAAAGGAATTATGGACTGGCGACGTGGAAAGAGCGTAATTCTATATTCGTTAAAACAGTTTCAAACCTTCTCTTATTGACCTTTCTATGTTTTGACATAACGTGGGCACAGGGCGGTGCGCTCTTATGGCAAAATGCCAAACCTGCCGACGTAAATGCCTCCGCGAAAAATCAGGCCGGCATCAATAGTATATCGATACCTTCCGCTGACGGTAAGATCAATTATGTCAATTTAAACGGTGGGAAGACGATAATAAATATCCAGGATGCGCATACCTCTCTTACCGCTCAGCAATCCATCGTAAATATACTCGACTCCCTTGTTACAAACTACGACTTGAGCCTTATAGCTGTGGAAGGTTCCGAGGGCTACATAGATACCTCCATCCTCAGGACATTCCCCGATAAAGAGATTCGAAAGAATACGGCCGCTCACTTAATGGAAAAAGGCAGGATGTCTGCGGGAGAGTTCTTTACTATCGTCTCGGAAAAACCTGTAGCTCTTTACGGGATAGAGAACAACGATCTATATAAGGAGAACGTCGAATCATTCAAGAGCGTAATAGCGGATAAGGCATTATGCCTAAAAAACG
>JAHJHP010000025.1 GCA_018823705.1 Candidatus Omnitrophota bacterium
CCTTATTTTATTATACCTTTCAATTCTATGAGGTCATCGATCATATATTCCGGTTTCAAGCGGCGCACGTCTTCCATCCTGCCAAGTCCGTATGTGACCCAGCATACCGCCACACCGGCATTCTTTCCGGTCATCACATCGACATCCATGTCTCCGACTATTAAGGCCGTCTTCTTATCAATACCGAACTTACCCGCAGCCCTGTCTACAACGCACGCCATAGGTTTAAGGCAATTCTCATCATCTCCGCCTATTATCTCTTCGAAATAATCCCGTATACCCAGGCCCCGCAACGCCACATCGGCAAACGCGGCGTACCTATTGGTAAGTATGAACTTTCTCTTGTCTTTAAGATAATTCAGTATATCTATCGCGTGAGGATAAAGGACAGTTTCGTCGGCCGCGTGCGCGACATAATGGTCGCTGTAGAGCCTCGTTCCTTTTTCAATGATCGCCTGATCATCCGTACCGAGGGAATTTCTGATCAGGTCCTTGACTCCAAGGCCGATATGCGACACTATCTCCTCTTTCGGCAGTTCGCCGAGGCCCAGGACACGCAAAGCGTGGTTCATCGCGTTGGCAATATCACTAGTCGCATCGACCAGGGTGCCATCCACATCAAAGAAGATCGTATCGAATAATGCCATGCCCTATTTGACTTCCAAGCGCTGTGAGCCAGACCAAAGCCCGTGAATATTGCAGTACGAAGAAGCCATAATGGTACCACTCTTTTCAGTCTTAAGGCTAATGGTCATTTCGGGATTCGTGAATACAGTACTCGTATTGGGTCCCTGAGCCGATTCTCCGTGAGCCGTAAACTCGCATCGCCCGGCCTGGCAAGGAAACTTCTCGCCGTCCGCCAGGAAATAGACCTCTATCCACCTTATATGGTGCTCGGTCGTATTGGGGTGGGGTATCTCTCTGCCGACCATAACCGATATCTTCGCCGCATCGCCCTTCTTCAGAATATCTGAAGCCTCTATGACAGGGACATGCTTCTCCTTCTTCCAATCAGCGCTCTGTAACAGATCCTTTAGCTCCGCCATATATTCCTCCTTGACCGTTGAGTCCATTGGGGACGTGTCACTTTGGGACACTCCACTTAATAGAATTGATAGCAAATTAACTCTAAGTAGCCTAGGCTTACCTGCCTGCCTACTTGCCGATAGGAAAGCAGGTAGGCAGGAGCCTGGGCTACTACTATTTAAAAGTGGAGTGTCCCAAAGTGACACGTCCCCTAAATACACTTTTTGGCGAATTCGACACCGAATTCGTAGCACTTCTTCTCCTCACTTTTATCCGGCACGTACTTCACCGAGATCGGCTCCTGGACTACCTCAATACCCGCTCCCTTCAGCTCTTTCTCTATCGACGCGGTCGCGCCCGCTCCCCATCCATAAGAACCGAACGCGGAAGCCACCCTCTTCTTCGGCTTTAAGCCCTTAAGGACACTCATGAGCGCGGCTATCGACGGGAGCATGTCGTTATCATGCGTGGATGAGCCGATTAAATATCCCCTGGCGTCCAGCATCTCCTTTATCACCTCTGTCCGGTCGCTCTCGGCTATATCGAATAATTTCACCTCTACGCCCGAATCCGTTAGAGCCTCAGCGATTCGCCTGGCCATCTTTTCCGTAGACTTCCACATCGTCTCATATACGATAACGGCCTTCTTTTTAGTCTCGTTGTTGGCCCATGAAACGTATGATTTGATTATCCGTTCCGGGTCCTTACGCCAGATGATGCCGTGGCTCGGCGCGATCATGCTGATAGGCACTTTCATCTTCAAAACTTCATCGAGCTTGCGCAGGATGATATCCCCGAGAGGGATCAGGATATTCGCGT
Source organism: Candidatus Omnitrophota bacterium (assembly GCA_018823705.1). Classification (GTDB taxonomy): domain Bacteria; phylum Omnitrophota; class Gorgyraeia; order 2-01-FULL-45-10; family 2-01-FULL-45-10; genus CAIMPC01. Next base: position 1,846 of record JAHJHP010000025.1, read on the forward strand.
AGTACTTAGCCGCCTCCTCCATCAGTGCGCACTGGTCTACCTCGTCATCGAAACGCGTGTTCGTAGCCAGATGCTGGCCAAATGCGTCATTCGGCATCAGAAGCTCTTCCTCGCGGCAATAGGTGAACATCGAATCGGGCCAGTGGATCATTGGCGCTTCGATGAATGTCAGTGTGCGTTTGCCAAGCTTCAGCGTGTCACCCGTCTTCACCTCCTGGAAATCCCAGTTACCGTAATAATTCTTATATAAGCCCTCCTTGCACTTACGTGTGCCATAGACCTTTGCCTTCGGGCACAATTTCATGATCTCGGGCATCGCTCCCGAGTGGTCAGTCTCAACATGGTTCGAGACCACATAGTCGATCTTCTCTAGCGGAACTATCGCGCGTATCTTCTCTATAAGCTCACCGGCAAAAGGCCCATATACCGTATCGACGAGAGTTATCTTTTCATCTACTATGAGATAAGCGTTATACGTTGTGCCGCGCTTTGTCGCAAAGGTATGGCCGTGGAAGCTTCTCATGTTCCAGTCGATCGCGCCTACCCAGTAGATACCCTTTTTTATTTCGACAGGCGTCATCGATTAATTATCCTTTACAAACTGGGACTTATCGGCTCCGCATATCGGGCATACCCAATTGTCCGGTATCTTCTCAAAAGGCGTACCCGCTCCTATCCCGCCGTCGGGATCGCCGATCGCGGGATCGTACATGTAATTGCACACAACGCATCTGTACTTCTGCATAGTGATCTCCTTTGCTGGATCCGGCATCTCTTCTTTAATAAAAGTCGGAGCGGACGACGGCGTCGTCCCCCGTTTTTCCTTATGATAGTAATCATATGTCATTGGCTTGCCGCTCTTCAACATTTTGGATCCGGTCATCTCGCCTATGAAGAGAGTGTGTGTGAAACAGTCAAGCTGCTTTACGACTTTCGCTTCGATATAACATAGGGCGCTATCGAGCACCACAGGACAGCCCGAGGCAAGAATTATAAAATCGGTACCTTTGAATTTATCGCCGTCCCTGCCGGACTTGAACCCGAACTTACCTATAAGCGAAAGCGGCGCTTTCTCGTCCAGCACCGAGAGCGCGAAGCGCCGGCTCAAGTCGATATATCCGTGAGTGAGGTTCTTATTATTGACACTGATGCCTATCGTAACCGGTTCGCTGGTTATCTGAAAGACGGTGTTTGCTATCTGGGCATTAACGAGTTTCCCGTTATTTGATGAGACTATGTACATCCCGTAGCTCAAATTATGCAGAATGTTCGAATCCATGCTAGATGCTTTCTCCCAACATTTTTCTTATCCCATGATCCCTGTCGCAGTCTTCCCTAAAACCGGCAAGGCCGGATTTGTATATACCAAAGCCAGCCTTGTCGCCTATAAGGTCCAGATTTTGACATAGCAAAATCTGAACAAGCAAACGGCTTGAAGATATCCAAAATTTGCCCTGTCAAATTTTGGATAGAGGATCGAATATTCATTCATGAAGAGCCTTAATTCTTTTTACGATATGACAATTACCGTCACGGGACAGTCTTCTACCGCCTTCTTGCAGGTATCTTCGGCGCCTTTCGGAACAACCGATCCTATGACCACCGCCTTATCATCTTCCATCTTATAAACTTCCGGACACGTGCTGACGCAAAGGCTGCAACCTATACAAGCATCAGCGTCTATCGTTACTTTCATCTCTTATTCCTCCTTCCTTAGTATTTTGACCTCAACTTTACCTTTCAATTCACTTTCGAAACGCTTAGCATCGGAAGCAGCGCCGACAATATCGCCATAGTGCATGGGAATCGCTACTTTCGGCCTTATCGATAAGGCGGCTTCCGCCGCTTCATCGGCAGTCATCACGTAGGTACCACTGACCGGTAAAAGTGCCACATCGCACTTTAATCCATCCATCTCGGGTATACGGTCAGTGTCGCCGGCATGATATACGGAAAGGCCGTCCATGGTGACTACAAATCCGAGCTTCTTCGTGTGCTTAGGATGAAATCCTTTATTCACGTTGTAGCTGGCCACAGCCTCTATCTTTATACCGGGTAGATCTACCGTGTCTCCGGGAACCATCGCCCTTACTTCTTTACACTCAATCTTCAAAGAACTTAGCTGCTTTCGTCCTTCCTCGCTCGTGAAGATCACTGTGTCCAGAGTGCTTACCGCCGCGATATCGGACTTCGACAGATGGTCATAGTGCTCATGCGATACGCAGATTATATCAGATTTATCCGCGTTTTTCGATAATTTCCACGGATCGAAATATACGGTCTTAGAACCTTGCCATCTGAAGCTCGAATGCCCGAGCCAATGCAATCTCTCTATCAAAGAAGGCCCTTAAGCGCTTTCAACGCCTCATCATAATCAGGCGGCATCGTCAACTCCCGAACAACCTGTCTATACCGCACTATATCGCCTTTATCGATTATCTGCACGGAGCGCGCCAAAAGATTGAGCTCCTTTATGAGGAGCCCGTAATTCATGCCAAACGATGATGTCATATAATCGGAGAGGACGACTTCGCTTTTGATCCCGTTCTCGCTGCAGAATCTCTTTATCGCAAAGGGCAGGTCTTTGGATATGCCTATAACGACCACATCCGCGGAAAAAGAAGCGGCATGCTTATTAAACTCTTTTACCTGCAGGTCACATACCGGAGTATCCAGTGAAGGAAATGTTGATATGAGCTTTGTCTTTCCCTTGAAGTCGGAAAGCTTTACCGGCTTAAGGTCGGCGGAGACTACTTCAAAGTCCGGCGCGCTCATTCCGGGTTTGACACTATCGCCGATTATAGTAAGACCTTTGCCCTGAAACGTTATCGTCTGTGCCATATCCCCTCCCCGGTTAGACACACATTATACCAATTAAATCACTCTTTTACAGCGAAAATATCCTTTGTGAACTGCACCTCAGGGCTTCATTCGCGGCGATGAATTATTTTCGCCGTGCGCTAAGGTTTACGTCGATCGAATTATGTGTACAGATTCACGCACTTTCATATTCGCTCGACGTAAAGCGGATCTCTTAACCATATGGGCCTTAGAGCACCTACGGGCATACTACACTCTATGCCGAAAAAATTCAACTCGCCGCTTCATGAAGCCCTGAGGTGCAGTTCACAAAGGATATTTTCGCTCCCATTCGCTCGCCAGGGCGGGCAGTTTAGTGTCATGCCCGGGACGGACTACTGCAGCCCTCTTTACAATGAGCAACCGGCCTTAGCCAGTATTGAATAGTCACTCTCATGCGTATCACCTCCTTGGGGTCCTTCGCATATTTACGGCGTCTTCAACATATCTTTCATATCAGCTTCAGCGTTCGTTATCAACTTAAGGTCAAACTTGTCCTGTAGGACTTTCAATACATTCGGCGTAATAAATGCCGGGGGTGTCGGCCCAACTCGTATGCCCTTAATATCAAGGGTGAGCAACGTCAGAAGTATCGCTACGGCCTTCTGCTCGAACCATGATAGCACTATCGATAGCGGCAAACTATTCACAGGGCAGTTAAACGCCTTAGATAACGCCAGAGCTACCTGTATGGCTGAATAGGCGTTATTGCACTGTCCGATATCGAGCAAGCGCGGTATTCCGTCAATATTACCGAAGTCGAGCTTATTAAACCGGTACTTACCGCACGCCAGCGTCAATATCACGCAATCTTTAGGCACACGTTCGGCAAGTTCTGTATAGTAATTGCGCCCGGGCTTTGCGCCATCACAGCCGCCGATAAGGAAGAAACGCTTTATCTTACCTGCCTTGACTGCGGCAACTACCTTATCCGCTATACCCAGGATAGCGGTGTGATGGAAACCGGTCATGATCTTCTTACCGGGCGCTTCCGGTAGTTGCGGAAGAGACTTCGCTTTCTGAATGACTGCCGAGAAGTCTCTGGTATTCAGGTGAGCGGCTCCTGGTACGCCCGTGACCCCTATCGTAAAGAGCCTGTCGATATACGTATTTTCAGGCGGTATAAGGACGCAGTTCGTCGTTGCAAGAATCGCTCCCGTAAATTCTTTAAACTCCTTCTTCTGCTCCTGCCACGCTCCGCCGTAATTTCCCACGAGATGCTTAAACTTCCTGAGCACCGGATACGCATGGGCAGGAAGCATCTCAGAGTGGGTATACACATTGATACCTGTTCCTTCAGTCTGTTTCAATAGTTCATACAGATCCAGCAGATCATGTCCTGTAACCAGTATGCCCGGACCTTTTCTCGTACCGGTCTCCACTTCAGTCGGTATCGGGTTTCCAAACTTTCCGGTATGCGCCTTATCCAGTAACTCCATAGCTCTTAAATTCATCATACCGCACTTCATGACCATGTCGATGTGCCGGCCGAGATCAAAGCTGACATTCGTTACGGTTTTAAATAGCGCCTCGTGCATGAATGCGTCAACCAGACCATCCTTTGCGCCAAGTTCTCCGGCATGATAAGCATAAGCCGCCATGCCTTTCAATCCGTACAACAATATGTCCTGAAGGCTCTGAATATCCTCATTCTTACCGCAAACGCCGCTTTTCGTGCAACCTGTACCTCCCGCCGTCTGTTCGCATTGATTACAAAACATCACACACCCCCTTTTCTATTGTGCTCCATGTAGTTATTATACGCTTCCACGCTTACACACTCTCTGGCGTGCCTGCACCAACCGATACAACATTGCCCCATATTATTGAAAACCACACTCCCGCACTTCGGACATAAGGCGCCTGCTTCGTCGCTCCATAGCTCCGCTTCCGCGCCGCAAGACTGGCACTTCACGATCTTGGCCTTCGGTTCCTTAAAGTGGCTTGCGCCGGGGCAGCTGAATATCACTCTCTCTTCTCTCCCGCGATAGTGATTGTTATGTCTTTAAACGGTATATTCTTCTTCGAGCTTACAATAGCGTCTTTTATCACACTTATAAGGCCGTAACAGCACGGCACTTCCATATGCACATTCGTCACGGACTTTATATTGTTGTTCTTTATTATCGCGGAGAGCTTCTCCCCGTACAGCGCAAGATCATCCAGCTTGGGGCATCCCACGAGAAGTATCCGTCCTTTTAGCAGGTCTCTGTGAAAATTCGCATACGCGAAAGGCACGCAGTCAGCAGCTATCAGTAGATCGGCTCCGTCAAAATACGGCGCGCTCACCGGAACAAGCATGATCTGAACAGGCCACTGCCTTAACTCAGACTCTATACTTGAGCCGGAGACGCTATCACTATGCCCCTTCTGCGCTTTCTTTATTTCGATAACCCGGGATCCGGGGCATCCCACACCGTGAGAAGCATGTGCCTGTTTCTCATCATGCGGCACCTCAATTTTATTATCTTTAAGAAATCCCATGGCTTCATTTAAATACACGGCCTCATTATGCTCCTTAAGATGCTTAAGATGCGCGCTGATCGTATTTCTGCCGTGTTTGACGATATTTGCCATGACTTTTTTCTCATCATAAGGCGTAGCCTCTCTCTCCTCTATAGTAATGGCGCCTTGAGGGCAATGGCCTATGCAAGCGCCAAGCCCGTCACAAAACAGATCACTGATAAGGCGCGCCTTATCATCTATGATCTGGATCGCCCCCTCGGGACAATTTGGTATGCACTCACCGCACCCATTGCACTTTCTATCGTCTATCTTTATTATTTTTCTCTTTGCCATGACCTTATCACCCTTTCTTTATGAGCGATCCTATTGTAACAGATCTTAATTCAGACACGACATGATCTTCGATCATATTTATCTTTCTCCTTAACGGACATCTCCCTATATCCGGGCATATCTTCTTCTTGAATATGCACTCATTTATCTTTAGAGGCCCCTGAAACGCTTCCATCAGAACGGATAAGAATATCCTCGAAGGCTTCATCGCAAGAGTAAACCCTCCGCCTAAACCCTTAGTGGACCTTACTATTCCTTCCTTATTTAATAACTGAAGTATCTTTCTAAGGAATGGTCGGGGTATCTTCAGGCCATTCGTTAATTCCGCTACGGTGAATACTTTTTCTGGCTTTGACGCCATACAGCATATAGCCCTCACCGCGTAATCCGTATTTCTGGTCAATAGCTTCATGTTTATAATGATACCATTTTAGTATCATTCTGTCAATAAAAAAATATTTATTTATAAATATTTTTTATCCCGCCGAGTGTGTCAAAATTATGGCACAGAATTTTGACACAGCTTACGAGGTGGGAGATACATCAACAGAAAGGAAGCTTAGGCGAGTTCCAGGGTTCTCGTTACGCGGACTGCTGCAGTTTAATTACTGTAAGTCGGTTATATTCGTCGATGTCGTCGATCGAAAGGGCCTCTACCTTCGGCAGGTTTTTTATAAACTTAAGCACCCGGTCTTCGGGCACATCCATGCCCGTGACGGATTTACACTCAAGCATGATAAAAGCAAGTAATCTTCTTTCCTGTTCGTCCATCCGGTCATAGCCTACACCTTCCCTTATGTGGGCCTCCGCGAACGCCATGTTCAAGAGAGATGTAAGGCGCGGCGGATTAGCGCCAAGATCGACATCGCTTTTAATACCGACGGTTCCTTTTCCGACCGGCTTTCCATTCTTATAGCAATCTATGGATACCAGGCCTTCTTGGCCCGATGTCGGGATCAGCTTAACCGTACCTTTGCGGCCCATACGGAACTCGATTAACCCCTTATAGGCTTTCAGCATCTCCTTGCTATGAGGCAAGGCCTCAAGCCTCTTACTATCATATCGTATTTTATAAGTTATGGTATCGTCGAATTTTATAGCCGGCTCCGAAAACAGCGATAGAACACTGCCGACGTCTTTCTCGATGGATTCAGCATAGATATCATTTGACGCGCTCACCGCACGTTCATTAACCGCGGCCTCCGGAAAATCAACTTTGATCCTGGCCGTAGCCGCAATAGACGGTTCTTCATGAGCGGTCTTTAAGCCTCCGGTATTCTGCTTTGCCCTGAGTACAGATGTATATACACTCAGCGCATATCTCTCCTCCATGGCTTTCGCGGAAACTATTTTATTGGCGCGCACATAGGCATTTAGCATTAAACGACGCCATTCTTTCTTATCATCTTTCTTGTGATAAATTCTGGACGCTTTTTCGGCTTTTTCAAATATGTCGCCGGGCGCTTCACGATAGAATTTCCTGATATCCGCCTCTAATGATCCATCGGCCGTTTCGATGGTATACGAACCTATGAAGAAGCCGCTCCCCTTGCCGGTCGCCTCGTCATACTCCTCCATCCACTCTACCGGCCCGGCGCCCATTATCGCTATATTGACTCCTCCGTTCAAACTCGTCCGCTGATCCGAAGTGCCGCAGGCTTCTTCAAGCGGCCTGGGCATCGTTATACAGACATCCGCTGCCGCCCCTTGCATCTTCAGAAACTTCGCGTTCGAGACAACTGCCGCAAACCGGCCGGCAAGAGCGGGCAACTTTTCCCATCTCCTGAACTCGCTAGCCCAGAACTTTTCGTATGCAGGAGGC